>JBAQWI010000099.1:0-2597 GCA_049298835.1 Oscillospiraceae bacterium | reverse complement strand
GAAAAGACGAGATCAGCACGTTAAGAGCAGCATCGTTGTTAGACAAGCAGCTTCAAGTGGAGGTCCCTCAGTTATTAAAGGAATCCGATGTAATAGAGAAGGAACATGTTATGTTGGATGCTAGTTTGCAGGTAGACATTTCGAAACTAGTAGACAAAATTAAGAGTGAAAAAGCAGTTTACTTAACACAGTTACACATTCTGCAGGAAGAACTTAAGAAAGAACGTTTTGACATATTCGATCTCAAGAACCTATCGAATAAGGATTGGGCGATGGCAGTCATTTCTTGGATTTGTTTCATAGTTGTGATTATACTGTGCTTTAAAATATCAAGGATCACTTCCTTGGTCGCAGTTGCAACTAATGTAGTAGCTACGAAGGAATCTCGGGTTACACCGATGGTTCTGAAATTCAAGAAAACGATCGATATTGTAGAAACCGAACTATCAGATATTCCTGAGGCAGGGAAGTCATCAAACATTCTCATGTTCAAAGTCGATTTAGAAGAAGTTGTGTCAAAACTACAGATTGTTTTCATGATTGGAATTACATTGATCATAATTATTCTGTTATTCTGCATTCTTAAGAAACTACAAAGAAAGTATAGACCAGGAACGACAGTTATATGGTTTCATATTTTCACAGCACAGAAATTGGTTAAGGTCAGGGTGCAGGAATTAGGTGATCAAGTAGGGAGTTATGAGTTTAAGGCAAAAGGAAACGGAGGAAATATTGGAGTCGTATGTGGAATTAGACCATACATCTCATTAGACTGGAAGCTCGAGATCCTACACAGAATTTCACACCAAATAGTTCCATTTAATAACAACATTTTCATTTCATGGACTCAGTTTTGGAAACTGAAACGAATGACTGGAGACAGCAGTTATTGTGCCATACCATTTTTGCAAATCGGAACTGAATATTTTGTACCAATAGTGTTGAACAGGGACGCCATACGATCGGAAAGAGGTAACGGGCGTGGAAATACTTATGTCAAATCAAAAAGCCTAGTAAGATCAAAAGGGGAATTATCTTTATACCCGAGGGTCTAAACAACCATTTTACGGTAACTACGGACACATTTCATATATTTTTCATACCGGATATGGGAACAAACTGTTCTCATGCGAGTATATTTTACAATGTTATAACATAAACTTTGATGATTATTTGATTATTTGATGATTATTTGATGTTTTCTTTTAACTTTTATATTTATGCGATTATAAGATAAATTACATTTTTAGCGTGATACTTAGAAGATGTATATAATGTATTTATATTAACATTTTATTGATATATTTATTATTCGACATTGATATTGTTATTCTTAATTTGCTAGATATTAATATTATTGACATTTTTACTAGAGTTTATGAACAATCATTGATACATTTTATGATTATATTTCATATTGTTATTTTAGTTTGTTATTTTTAGAATATTTTTGAAGTGCTTATATATATTTCGAGTTATTTATTATTTTTGCCATTTGAAAATGTAGACTTTATATAATTATTTGAACTGTTAGGATAACGTTTTTACACTTTTTATGATGTTAATAGATGTTATTAGATTTATTTTATTGTGTGAAACATTTGAATTTGCTAGTTTGAACAATTTATTGATAGTATTTAACGTTATACACATATATAATTGTTTTGGATGGAGTGAACATTGACATTTAACGGTTATCTTTTATAGTTTTTCGAGTTACGTGCATGTGTAACTCTATTACTTAATGTTTTACTTTTGCTTAGGTAGATGTTTATTCTAAGGTTTGATTTTTCTTTTAAATTTCGTAGATTTTGAGGGCAAAATCTTACACGTTACGGGGGTGTTAGTCAGATCAATGAAGGACTCAGAAATTATTTCTTACCTTCAAAATATTTATTCGCAATGTTCAAACACAACAGTTTAGTTATTCGCAATGCTACAAACAACCATGCTTACTCTTTGAACGCCCGATATGAATGCCGAAACAGATGCTGGAAACTGTTCCGTTGCAAAGCTCGCAGCAATGGAAAGAACTGTGCAACAGCAGCTAGGCAACAGAATCCTATCTCGCCGTGCTGTAGAGAAGGGAGGTAGTAGTGCGGGGCATCGCCTATGCCTTAACACAAGCAAGGATAAGAGATACGAAAGAATGTTGCTATGCGTTAACACAAGCAATGATAAGAGATACGAAAGAATGTTCCTATAGGATAACATGGCGATGGTACCGTCCGGAACGCATATGCGGGATGAGGGTCTGTGCGAAGGGGAGGCTTGTATACCTCCATGATAAAACGATTTGCTATAGCCAGCATTGGCTTACCAAACGTATACATAAAAAACTTCCTATAGACGTAATGCTAAATAATTTCGTATACTTTAACATAGGCGCTATACTCCCGTGTTAATGATTTAGATCGCGGGAAGGGTAGGTCTGTATACCGCCGTGTTGAAGCAAAGCGTGGGGGTGACGCCTATAGCCACCGTGCTATTAATTACTATAAATAAGCGCCGATTTGCGCAAAGTTTCATATTGGATTTTTCTGTATCAACGACGTTTAAATTAAAAGAAGACTTAGGAAAATTATACTTAGCCTAAA
>JBAQWI010000098.1:0-1575 GCA_049298835.1 Oscillospiraceae bacterium | reverse complement strand
AAAATAACATAATCGGCGCGGTGTACTTTCTTGATACCGTAAATCGGAAAACAAGTCATCTGATAAAAAGTAATGAATATATCTGTAACGACCAATGGAATAATCATCGAATAAATAATTGGGCCGGTAATCAGGTTCTGCGGCCTATCGGTCACCAGCCAGCGAAAGAAATTCTTTTTGAGCTTACGGTGTGTTTCTTTGATAGATTGTTCAAACTCAACGCGTTTTCCTTTAATTTGGAAAAACATACTGGATTGTTGTTCGCTTAGCGCAACACGCAAATCATCTTCAAGTACAGTAATCTGGTCTAACAGTTGCTGAATGCGGCTGTCCATCAAAGCTCCAATCATTGTTTTATAGGGTAAAGATTAGCACACTACAAGACAAAATATTGAAGTTAATGCAAGCGTTATTGCTTATTTAACTTGCCAGCAAAGCCAGGTAAACAAAATATTGCCATTGCCATTGCCGCCGGGAATATATGCAGATTGCACTGCCAACTGCTTATATTCAACTATTCAACGGAAAAAATGGGGGCAATCACCGGAATAGGAATAAAGTGCAAATCTTCACGCATTGTTAATCCAAGCGTGTATCCTGCACCCAGGCGAAAGTTATCAGTAGGGCGCCACATTTTTTGAAACCCAAATCCCACAACAGGCTCTATCCTGCGATGAGAGTCAGAAAAAGCCATTGCGTAAAAACCGTTCCAGTCACCATCATCATCAAACCTGTATTTACCCAAGCCCAAGCCCCAAGGATGTTCATTGTAACTATCAATTTTTCCCGAGCTGTAATAATTGCGGTTGTGCCAAGTATTTACAGGAACATACAGTTCATAATCAGATGATTGCCAGGTTTTAGATAATGAATCTTGCGCACGAGACCAAATGCCGCTGTCGGTGGAATCTCCTGCATATGCGGGAACAGCCGATATTGACGCCACAAACGCAATGAATAATAGTTGCATTCCGACAGTTGAAATTTTAAAAGTCGAAAAATTTGACCTCACAATAATGCAACCAGTAAATAACGTTTTAGTGTCAACGACGTAATGAAAAGCCAATCATTTGATGATGCTTTATTTTAGCGCGAGAAAGGTAGTATACGCGGTTAAATAAGCTAAAACACGATGAATTAATTAAAAAAGATGCTCTAGAAGGTAATATCTATGCTGTTTCTGGGCATGCGCTAAGAATATGCATTTGGTTTTTTCTGTGGACAACGAGTGCCATTTTAGTACTTAAATTATTTTAGGAAAATATTTAAATTTCCATTACGGATGTATTTTATTTTTTGAATTTGTTTCAAAGAAAAATTCTACGCGCTTGTAATTGGGTAGATTTCCATTGTAGGTGTTCGTAATAACCTAATGCCTCTGTATTCGTAATATCTACTAGCAGTTGCGCGCGAGTTGCGCCTTTTGTTTTAGCCCATGCAAGTGTGTTTTGAAGTAGTTGTTTGCCAATGCCATGTTTTCGATATGCAGCGTCAATTACCATATCTTCAATCCATGCGGATGCGGTGCCTTGGGCTGTAGAAATGACCAATTGAGCTGTGACCATACCTATAGCT
>JBAQWI010000097.1:0-3364 GCA_049298835.1 Oscillospiraceae bacterium | reverse complement strand
TGCTAATTTTAGTGGGGATAGCTGGTGGCGGAGGTGGAGCTGATACTGATACCAGCTTAGATATTTGGACAAGCGTAAAAAATGAAGTGATGTTTGAGCAAGCTATTGAAAATGACATATCAGGATTTTTATTATCGTACACGTTCTCACGTGATAATGGATATTTAGAAGAAGATGACAGAGAGAGAATCAAAGATTATATTACAGACAGCATGTGCGTTTTGGATAATGGTGAAAATCGTTTTCTTACATTACAAGAGATACTAGAAAAAGTTGCTTCTTCTAATGATGAAATGTATGAGGAATTTGTAGACACGTTAAAAATTAATTTTTCATTTGAGCCAACACAAGATGGAAAATATCCTTACCCATTAGAGCAGTTTAGCATCACCTCAATGTATGGCGAAAGACAAAACCCAACTGGAAACGGCACAAGATTTCATAATGGAATGGATCTAGTTGGTAGTGAACCTTATGCACCCATTATCTCAATAACGGATGGAGACGTTGTGAACACTAACACAAATAAAAGTGGATTAGGTAATTATGTTATTATTAAGTACATTGATGAAACAGGAGTTTTTTATGGTGTGTATGGACATATGAGCGGTCTGCTGGTGAACGTTGGTGATGAAGTTGAAGAAGGTGAAGTAATTGGACTACAGGGTGGAGACCCTGATGTAGATCCAAACGCTGGAGACACTACAGGCAGACACTTACATTTTGAAATAAGACAACGTGCATTCAGCTCATCATCGAGTGTTGATCCAGCGGAGTACATAATGTAATGGATAATTATGGTTGTAGTATAGTATGCTTTGGTGTATAATCAAAATTAAGATTTTTTATAAATGATATGAGAATCATGCTTCTTATAAAAGCTAATAATGCGAAGTCGAAATGAATATTATTTAAATTTTGTGAGGTGTGATACGATCAGCAGATAATCCATAAGAGAAGGGAGAATTTTCGTAATAAGACCTTTTGTAAGTGTTTAGATAATAATACTAATGTAGATAATGCTTATGTTATATAAAATTCGTATATAGCGAAAGGAAATGGTTTGATTATGGACATTAAATTTAAAAAAAATAGCAGATTAGAAGGTGGGATTCAATTATTTTTGCATGGGTCAGATATGCTTAAATTTGCGTTTGAAAGCCAAAATGAATACGACAAAATTTTTTTAAATGCTTCAGCGTTTGAAACAGACTTTAGAAACATAATTTGCAATAAATTCAGAGATATAAATAGGGGAAATAATCATATCATTATTGATTTTATACAAACGGCATCCACAGTTCTATATGAAGTGAAAAATTCATATGTACACTCTTTGGAAGATACAACCTGGCAACGATGTATGGACGAATATATTTATTGCATATCACAGTATTTCAAAAAAGACAAAATGATACTGGTCAGAACAACTATCCCGAAAATTAGGGCGAACTTTCGTATCATTAGACCATTTTTCTCTGAATATAATGATGATGTGACTCGCTTGGCAAAACAGTTTGAAGACTATTTTATCAGTAAAGTGAATCCTTATGTGATCAATTTATCAAGGTATTACTTTCTAGAGAAAAATCATAAGTGCCCGAATTCGAATGTTTGTTTTGAGAGTTTATATAACCAGGATATTCTCAATCATATTCAATACATAATTTCTAATCAATCATCACAAAAAACTTTCGATACACCCAATTATGAATTCACCTTACGGAGATTTTTGCAATTTTATGAAAATCTTTATGACAAACAAATGATGTTTACTATTTTGGATAAAACGGATTTAATAGATCAAATTGTTTTAAATATGAGTAGGCACAGCATAGAAGATAACATAACAGATATCTGTGATTTGAAAAAATGTAAATATCATTCTTATGAAGAAATTGTAAGCAATCATGACTTTAAAGAAAATCATAATCTTAAAAAGATTGTTCTTTTGGTCATCCATATTCTAAACAAAGATATTACGAATCCACAATTAGATTATTCAATTGTTTTTCAAGAAAACTTAAAAGTGATAAAAAGTTTGTCGGATCAAGTAAGTCAAAAGTTAATGCAATTAGGTTTAGCACAAAATATTACTGTTACTATTTTTAATGTTAAAACATATCATACCGTTTTATTTTTATATGTAAATAAGCGATATAAAAAAGCGATCACCGCCTTATTTGATTCGTATCATGATTATACAAAGCCAATACTGATTGACGGTTGGGGATCATGTGTTTCTCGTGTACCTTTAAATTTAGATAGTGGTAAGTATAAAGTGAATACGTTTATTAGCAGATGCTGTCTTCTAAGTGAGTTTGATGAACCAATTGATACGACTAATATAGACTTTCTTGATATGAGTTTTGGTGGTGGAGGATGGTCTAACCGGTGCTTTAGGGATTCACTCCAAAAAGTGTCAAAAAATAAAGTTATAGAGAGTAAGGCTGAATGGCTTATTATTGACTTTTTTGATCTGATTAATGAATTAGCTGTTTTTAGAAATGCAGTTATAGATTTTAGTGAAGATAATCGTAATACAAACTTTTTAAAGAAGGTTCTGGCCGAGTGCAAGCCGTTTTCTTTTTATGATAAACCAGATGGATACATAAAAGAAAGGATGGACAAGTTTATTAATTTAGTAAAAAATAAATATCATAATAATATTATTCTAGTGAATCTTATCGTTAAGGAGCATTACTTGGATGGACAAAGGAAAATAAAGATAATTGATGTAAACGCTGCCGAGCAAAAAAATAAGTTTGTAGACAAGTGGCAGAACTACTTTTGTAAGGAAACAAATTGCTACTGTATCGATATTGCAAAGTATTTTTTAGCAGATGATCAATCCATTTTTGGGGCATCTATCGTTCATTATGAGGAAGCATTTAACCAAGAAGTTTTTAAGTATATTGATTTTATCATACAACAACAGCCCAAGAAAAGGTTTTTTGACGATTATGCAAAGGCTCTCAAAGTAGAAAGGCTGATTGACTTGAAATCGAATAATGATGATCTATCTTTAGTGAAACTCTTGTTTCAATATTCTGACTATGATTATTATTTGTTTAGCTTAAGCTTAGAAGAATTAAAGGAAATGCAAGCGCAAGAGGGATTAAATTATCATCATCTATGTATGAATACCACAAGGTAATGATATATGATTCATAAGTGAGAAGTAGATAGAAGTTCATTGTCCATATGTTATATGTTACATATGTCATTCTAGCAAACTTGCCCTAAAGCTTAAAATGGGAAGTTGGAGTAAAGATTATGAATATAATAAGAGGTTAATATGAACTGTATTTTTAAAGGGCTTAAGTTTGGTATGTTACTGCAACTTGCCGTTGGACCTATGTGC
>JBAQWI010000096.1:0-1593 GCA_049298835.1 Oscillospiraceae bacterium | reverse complement strand
CTATGATATAGGCAGTTATAACATGAAATTGTTATGCTCAATAGAACAAAAAATAATTAAGAAGATATAATTATAAACGGCAGAATTGTTATTGAATATCATTTATTTTTAAGTCTTTTAAGCATGTCAGATAAATTTGTATTATTTGATACTTTTTATTTTTTTTATTTTCTATTAATGTTGCATAGCATGTCGATAAATGAAACTTTATTTAATTTTTGTGTTTTCAATCTTTTTATTTCTTATTACCGGACGCGTTTTAGGACGCAGTTTACCCACGTTAGACGCACTTTTGTGGATGCAGTTTTTAGACGCGTTTTACCCGTGGTCGTGAACGCATGGACGCATTTTACCCGCGCCCTGTGCACAGTAACAATCGTGTTGAACCATCTGACACTGGCTCAGTGTTGTATGACAATATTGCTTGTGATGATATTTTGATGGATGAGGTTATTGATTGTGGAGACGAATTTGAAGATTTTGTGTATTCTGGGTGTTTTGATAACGACAATGTTAGTGATGATTCTGATAGCATGGTACCAAATGAAGATATGCTTAAATTGCTTCTGGCAGCATGGGCTGTACAGTTTTGTATTAGCCTTTCGGCAGTTGGTTCACTGTTGCACATATTACATGATCATCATCCCCAGTTGCCAAAAGATGCTAGAACTTTGTTGAACACACCAACAAATAAAACAACTAAAACATTGTCTTGTGGTAATGAATATTATTATTTTGGAATTGCAAATGGAATTACTAAGTTGTAATGGGATTGTAACTCAAAACGATGTGGCAACAAATCTGGAGAGTGAGAAAAACTTATATTTACAAATAAATATTGATGGCCTGCCATTGTTCAAAAGTTCTAATTACCAGCTGTGGCCAATCTTGGGAATTATAAGGGAATCTGTGAAGAAGGAACCCATTGTCATAGCTATGTATGGTGGAAATAAAAAACCAAATAATTTGGAGGAATTTTTGGGCGAGTTTATTTCAGAATTGAATAATTTAGAAAGCAATGGATTTCTTTGTGAAGGGTGTGCCTACAAAATAAATTTACATAGTTTTGTTTGCGATGCACCAGCTAGAGCCCTGTTTAGTGCCTATTTTAGTGACTGTGAATGGTGGCCATACTAATATAACTGTCAATTAAGGAATATTAGCTATTATTAAGAGATGTATTTAAAATAAATTTGAAAATTAAATTTGAATATGATTGGTGTTTAAATATCTGTGAGAGTGGCAAGTTTGTAGTCAAACATTCGGCTGGGTATTGAATGCATCACAGGCGTGCTGGGGCATGGCAGATGACTGAGGTTTGGTGGTGTGGTACAAAAGGATAGGGATGACAGCCATTGACTGGTTCTCGACATGTTGAAGTATACAAGTGGCGATAGTGCGTGTTAGGGCAGGGGTTGGCAGACATTGCCGAGCTGGGTCTCCAGCGCGAGTGGGCCTTGGCCTTGGATCGTGTCAGATGAAGGGGTCTTGTGTGCCCCTCGTTATATTTTTTTCCTTAGGCCTAAAATAAAAGTAGCTTTGCTTCCTGAAATTGCCCGACAAAATTTGGCAAGTGGGATGGGACAATTTTTT
>JBAQWI010000095.1:0-4565 GCA_049298835.1 Oscillospiraceae bacterium | reverse complement strand
TTTTAAACGATGAACAGTTATTGGAAAAGACAGAGTATGCAACTCTTTTTTGGGGTGATGATGAAACAAATGTAGAGTACGGAAAACTTTATGAGTTGCGTTTTGATGTACTGAGAATCGCATTTAGACGTTTTTGTAAAGCACCCAATACACAATACGAAGCGTATAAACAAGATAATTCATTTTGGCTTTGTGATTATGCTTTGTATATGGCAATTAAAGATGAGAACGGTGGTGTTTCGTGGCAGGAATGGGACGAAACTATCAAAGTAAGAGATAAAGAAACTATTGAACTCAAAAGGTCGAGGCTCAAAGATGAGATTGAGTTTTGGTCATTTGTGCAATATGAATTTTACAAGCAATTTTACAAACTGAAGGCTTATGCAAACGCAAATGAGATTAAAATAATCGGAGATATTCCAATTTATGTTGCACTTGATAGTGCAGATGTTTGGGCTAGTCCAGAACTTTTTCTATTGGATAAGGATTTAAAACCGATTGAAGTTGCGGGTTGTCCTCCTGATTATTTTTCCAAAACAGGTCAACTATGGGGAAACCCACTCTACAATTGGGACAATATGAAGAAAACAGGATTTGATTGGTGGGTAAAACGTGTTCTTGCGGCAACCAAAACTTATGATGCAGTGAGAATTGATCATTTCAGAGGATTTGAAAGCTTTTATGCAGTGCCTGCAAAGGATGAAACTGCCCAAAATGGTGTGTGGCGAAAAGGTCCTGACCTTGAATTGTTTGAAGTTATCAAGGCAAAATTAAACAACCCCAATATCATCGCAGAGGACTTGGGCTATATTACAGAGCCAGTGAAAAAACTCCTTGAAGCAACAGGCTATCCTGGAATGAAAGTTTTACAATTTGCATTTGATTCTGGCGAGGAAAATAACTATCTGCCGCATAATTTCAATAAAAACTGCATCTGCTATACAGGGACACATGACAATGACACCATTACTGGTTGGCTTGATACAATCAACACATCAGATTTAAACTATTTAATGGAATATTTAAATGTTAAGAACAAGGCTGATTGTGTTTATGGGTTGATAAGACTTGCAATTGCAAGTGTTGCTGATACAGCCATCACAACGATGCAAGACTTATTGGAACTACCTACAGAGTGCCGAATGAATATCCCCTCAACAGCACAAGGCAACTGGCGTTGGAGGGGAAAAAAATCACAATTTACAAGCAAGCTTAGTGAGAAAATTAACTCACTAACTAAACTATATGGGAGGTAACAGAGTTTGATATTTGATAAAAATAAGTTCATTAGTAAACTGGAAAGTTTTCTATTGGAAGAATATAGTTTATGCCCTAAAGAGGCATCATCATGGCAGTTGCATACTGCGATTGCAGGAACTGTAATGCAAGCAATCTCAAACGATCACAAAAACAGCATGAATGCTCACAATAAGAACAAACGGGCTTGTTATTTTTCAGCTGAATTTCTAGTTGGTAGAGCGGTTTATAACAATCTTTACTCTCTTGGCATTTTAGATGAAGTAACTTTTGCACTCAAAGAATGCAGGGCAGACATCACGAGCCTTGAGGAAATTGAGGATGCCGCACTTGGCAACGGTGGACTTGGACGATTGGCAGCTTGCTTTTTAGATTCAGCAGCAACATTAAATATTCCACTTGACGGCTATGGTATTCGCTATCGATTTGGATTGTTCAAACAAGACATGGTAGATGGTTTTCAAACCGAAGAGGCTGATAACTGGACAAAATATGGTGATGGATGGTCAAAACGCTGTCAACATGAAAAGGTATTGATTAAATTTGCCAATCAAGAGGTTTATGCAGTTCCCTATGATATGCCTATTATAGGATATAAAACAAAACACATTAGCAACTTGAGATTATGGCAATCAGAACCCATTGAAGATTTTAATTTTAGCCTTTTTAATGATCAGAAATATGATGAGGCAGTAAAAGAAAAAAATGATGCAGAGAATATTTCAAGGGTTCTTTATCCTAACGACGATACAAAAGAAGGCAAGATTTTACGCCTAAAACAGCAATATTTCTTTTGTGCGGCTTCAATTACAGATATTATTAGAAAATATAAACTCTATCATGGAAATGATCTTAGTGGACTTTTTGACTATATCACAATCCAGCTAAATGATACTCACCCTGTTATCTCGATACCAGAGTTAATTCGACAGCTTGTAGATGTTGAGGGAATGAGTTTTAGTGATGCACTAGTCGTTGCAAAGAAAACATTTAACTATACAAATCATACGATTATGGCTGAAGCACTTGAGAAATGGTCAGCAGACCTAATGATAGAGGTTCTTCCAAGAATATATGAGATTATTGAAATGATCAATGATACTTTTTTAGAGGAACTTAAAATCAAAAAATATTCTGCCAAAAAAATTGCCCCACTTGAATTAATATGTAACAAAACCGTTCATATGGCAAGACTCGCAATCTACGTTGCAAGTTACACCAACGGAGTGGCACAAATTCATACCGAAATTCTAAAGAAAACGGTGTTGCCAGAGTGGTATGAACTCTACCCAGAGCGTTTTCAAAACAAGACAAATGGCATTACGCAACGACGTTGGCTTGGACTTTGTAACAAGGAACTTACCTGTTTAATGAGTGAACTTTTAGGAAATAACGAGTTTCTCACAAACCTAGATGAGTTAAAGAAACTAGAACCTTATGCAAACAAAATGGACATCATTTTAGAGTTCATTAATATTAAGCAACTCAAAAAAGCCCAACTTGCTGAATTTGTCCTAAAAAATGATGGGGTAGTGATTAATCCTAACACGATTTTTGACACGCAAATAAAACGTTTGCATGAATACAAACGCCAACTTCTAAATGCACTTTCAATCCTTTATATTTATTTTGGAATAAAAGATGGAAGTATCAAAGATTTTTCCCCTACCACCTTTATTTTTGGGGCAAAATCAGCTCCAGGATATCAACGTGCAGAGGGCATCATCAAGCTAATTAACGAAATTGCAAAACTAGTAAATTCTGATGAGGATACTAAGGATTTAATCAAAGTAGTATTTATTAAAAACTATAATGTTTCTTACGCTGAAAAGTTAGTTGCCGCCGCAGACGTTTCTGAGCAGATTTCCACAGCGGGCACAGAAGCTTCGGGTACAGGTAACATGAAGTTTATGCTAAATGGTACTGTTACAATCGGTACATTTGATGGCGCAAACGTAGAAATTGTGGAAGAAGCAGGACTCGAGAACAATTACATTTTTGGAGCAAGGGTAGAAGAACTTGAAAAGATACTTCCATCCTATGATCCAAATGAAATATATCAAAGTGATGTAAAAATCAAACGTGTGATTGACGCACTGATTGATGGTACTTTAGATGACAATAAAACTGGAATATTCAAGGAACTTTACACCTCGTTGCTTGAGGGCGCAAGCTATCACAAGCCGGATAATTACTATCTGCTAGGTGACTTTAACAGATATATCGAGGCGAAAATACGACTTAACAATGATTATAAAAACCAACTGGACTTTTATAAAAAATGTTTTATTAATATGTGCAATGCAGGCAAATTTAGTTCTGATCGTACAATTAATGATTATGCAAAAAACATTTGGAACATTAGTCCCGTTTCTACTGACTGGTAGCAGTCAATCAGTTTAAATATAGTTTCAAGGTATACTCTTTGAAATGTTATATTACATTTGAAAATTATTTAGGAGGAAAATTATGAAAAAATTAATCGCAAGCGTGTTATGTATCGCAATGATGGCAGCAACAATGGCTGGCTGTGGTTCAAAAGCTCCAGCAACTACACCATCTAAAGATGCTCCAGCAAAAAAAGAAACTGTCACTCTTAAGGTTTGGGGGCCACAAGACGAGCAAACTCTTCTAACTGATATGGCAGAATCATTTAAAGCGGCGAACCCTGATAAAACTTATGATATAACATTCGGTGTAGTAGGCGAGGGCGACGCTCAAACAAAGTATTCCGAAGACCCAGCAGCTGCTGCTGACGTGTTTATGTTTGAGAATGGTCAAACAAATACACTTGTAAATGCGGGTGCATTATATGAAGTTACAAGAAACAAAGAAGCAATCATTGCTGCTAACAACCCTGGTTCAGTTGGTGCTGCTACTGCTAACGAAAAGCTTTATGCTTATCCAATGACAGCTGATAACGGTTATTTCATGTATTATGATAAGAGTGTTATCTCTGCTGACCAAGCAAAATCATTAGATGAAATGCTTGCTGCTGCTGACAAAGCAGGCAAAAAAGTATTGTTTGATGTTTCAAACGGTTGGTATATTTCCTCTTTCTTCCTAGGAGCTGGCTGTAAAATGTCACTTGACGGTGGAAAACAAGTACTTGATTTCAATAACGAAAAGGGTATCGCTGCTGGCGAAGCAATCAAAGCAGTTACTGCAAACAAAGCATTCCTAACAGGTGATGACGCAATTCTAACCGGTGGAATGGGCGATACAATTGCGGCTGGCGTTACTGGAACTTGGAACGCTGCTGCAATCAAAGAAAAACTTGGCGAAAACTTTGCTGCAACAAAACTTCC
>JBAQWI010000094.1:0-2730 GCA_049298835.1 Oscillospiraceae bacterium | reverse complement strand
TAAGTCAGATGTTTTATCTGCTGGAATAATTAAAAATGATAATTTTACGCCGGTTATTTCCGAAGATATTAATTTTTTAACGTGCGAGACGGAATTAAATTTTCCGATGTCAACGCAGTTTCAGAACGAGGCTGAAATGATGACTGTGTTAAAAGATACAAATGATTGCGACGATCTGTTTGACCCAGATTCACTTCAATCAAATTTGGTAAATGCCGCCATAACTCGTGCGAAAGGGCTACTAAAATCTAAAAATGTTTCAAATAGGAATCCGATTTTAGATCTCCATATTCCAGACATTTCTGTTGCAGAAGTGATTAGATTACAAAGAAGTGATCCGACATTACACAAGATTTGGGAGTATATAGATAAACAAGCTAAGGATGTGAATAGTAAGTACCATTCTTATGAAGTGAGGTCAGATTTACTTTATAGGAAAGTTATTAGAGAAAGACTTGGGGAAAAGGAAATAGTGAATCAACTTATAGTTCCCAAAGGTCTCCGAAATCTCGTTTTGAGTACTTCACATGAGTCGATTCTAGGAGCTCACTTTAGTCATAAGAAAACTCTAGACAAAATATACTCGTGTTTTTCATGGCCTAATTGTTCTCAGGATACCAAATTTTATACCAGATCTTGTGATATTTGTCAGAGGACTGTAGGAAAAGGGGCATTTAAAAAGGCGCCCATGCAGATTGCTAAATTAGCAGATCTACCTTTTCAGCACATATCAGTGGATCTGATAGGGGAGATTATCCCACCTTCGAGGAAAGGTCATCGTTGGGTTTTGACAATTATAGATAATTGTTCTCGATACGTAGATGCCATACCTCTAAAAAAGATTGATACAAAGTCAGTTTTTGATGCATTAAATGAATTTTTTGTTCGCGTAGGGTACTGTGACACTATATCTACGGATAATGGTTCGCAGTTTACTTCAGACCTTATGGAACAGTTGTTAAAACAGTTTAACATCCGCCATATTGTTTCTACGGCATATCATGCCCAAGCTCAAGGTTTGATTGAGAGATTCAATCAAACGTTTAAGAAATGTCTCAGTAGATTGTGTTCTGAAAGAATACAAGACTGGCATCTCTTTATAGGTCCATGTCTTATGGCTATGAGGGAAACAGTACATAGTGGAATGGGAGTGAGTTCAAATCAGTTAGTTTTTGGCCACTGCGTTAAGGGTCCATTACAAATATTAAAACAATTAATGTCAAAAGAAAACATTGAAACTGAGGTTAAAACCACTTACCAGTACGTGCTGGATCTTCGAGAGCGTATTCATGATACGTGTGCTCTGGTTCAACAAGAACTTAGGAAATCCCAGATTAAAAATAAAATAAACTTCGATAAGAGTGCTAAACATCGTTCGTTTAAAGTTGGGGATACCGTTTTGTTGTTACTTCCGCTAGAGACGAACAAACTTGAACTTAAATGGCAAGGCCCATTTAGAGTAACTAAGAAAATTGCGATGTATGATTACCAGATTGAAACGAAATCTGGAAAATTAAAAGTTTTTCATATTAATATGTTGAAATTGTACATCCCAAGATCGGATATAAAAGACGCTGATGACGTTCCCGTCGTCGCTGCGATCGCTAGTGTTCTCACTGAAGAACTTAACGAGCATGAATTGATGGTCCAAGATTCAGAACTATTAGTTCACTATACTTTGAAACAAAAGGAATCCTATAGTGACGTTAAAATAAATCCGGATCTGTCTCGTGCTCAAACAAATGATTTGAAAAAGTTATTATTTGAATTTCAGGATATTTTTTCTGATGTTCCTAGGATAACTAATCTCGGTAAACATAAAATTGTTTTAAAATCGGATGATGTGATACAGTCGAAGCCGTATCCCGTACCCGTACATTTACGAGATAAGTTAGATAAAGAGTTGGATGAGTTGCTTGCTGCAGGCATAATTTCTCCATCCACTGGACCGTTTTCAAGTCCAATAGTGTTGATTTTGAAACCGGATAAGTCGTTAAGGCTGTGTGTAAATTACAAACAGCTTAATGCTATAAGTCAATTTGATCCTGAACCGATGGTTCTGATTGATGATATTTTTGATAAGTTAGGTGGTAGTCGATTTTTGTCCACATGTGATATGTCAAAAGGTTACTATCAATGTGAGTTAGAAGAGGAGTCCAAAAAGTATACTACTTTTTGCCACCCAAGTCGAGGATTGCATTTTTTCAATGTACTTCCTTTCGGTTTGTCTTCCGGTCCCGCTACGTTCACTAGAATTATGCGAAAATTACTAGCTGGTACTAAAAATCTTGATTTCTATTTGGATGATGTGATAACTCACACGATTTCCTGGAAGGATCACGTGGATTCACTTCGAGTATTTTTCAATAGAGTGAGAGAGGGTAACCTTACTCTTAAACCCTCAAAATGCTCGTTAGGATTTACTACTTTGAAGTTCCTCGGCCACAAAGTTGTGGAAGATTCAAAAGTACCGACGGAAGAAAATTTGAATAAAATTATAGAAGCTGCTCGTCCAGAGACGAAAAAGCATATTAAAAGTTTTTTGGGTTCCTGTGGGTTTTATCATCAGTATATCCCACGTTTTTCAGAGTTAGTCGCGCCATTGACGGATTGTCTGCGCAAATTAAAACCCAATAAGGTCGAATGGGGAGTTCGTGAAGAGGAAAGCTTTCAAGCTTTAAAACGTGCGTTCCTTTCTAAACCCATTCTCAAACTAATTTGTTTAGAGAA
>JBAQWI010000093.1:0-1848 GCA_049298835.1 Oscillospiraceae bacterium | reverse complement strand
CTCTTGAGCACAGCGGATTTTATACGATAGACTCCAAGATTGAGGAATATGCGAACGGTCTAGGTATCGGTGAAATCGGACTTGACCGTGATGTAAATGAGCTTAGTGGTGGACAAAGAACAAAGGTTTTGCTGACAAAGCTATTGCTTGAAAATCCGATGATTTTAATACTCGATGAGCCGACTAACTTTTTAGATGAAAGCCACATTTACTGGCTGACAAACTTCCTTAAAAATTATGAAAATGCATTTATTTTGGTTTCCCATGACCATGACTTTATGAATGAAGTTGTCAATGTAATTTATCAAATAGAAGCTGGAGTGGTTACACGATACACTGGAAATTATAATAAATTCCTCGAGATGTATGAATTAAAGAAACTTCAGATTGAGCAATCCTATGACAAACAACAAAAAGAAATTCAAAGGCTTGAGGTTTTTGTAGCCAAAAACAAAGCCAGAGCGTCAACTGCCAATATGGCAAAGAGCCGTCAAAAGAAACTTGATAAGATGGACGTTATCGAGATGGGTAAAAGCAAAGTGAAACCTACATTTAACTTTAAAGAGGCTCGCACTCCAGGTAAATATGTCATCGAAGTAAAAGACTTGGTAATCGGATATGACGAGCCACTTACAAGACCACTTACTTTCCATGTGGAACGCAATAAAAAGATTGCAATCAAAGGTGTCAATGGGCTAGGTAAATCTACCCTTTTGAAAACACTTCTTGGAATTAATCCGCCGATTGAGGGTACTGTTCAACACGACCATTTTTTAGAGGTTGGTTATTTTGAGCAGGAAGAAAGCACCTCTACCAAAACTGCATTAGACGATGTGTGGGATGCCTTCCCTTCTTTAACTGTTGGCGAAGTTAGAAGTGCACTAGCTAGATGTGGACTTACCAATGAGCATATCACAAGCCAAATGCGAGTGCTTTCTGGCGGAGAAAATGCAAAGGTTAGAATTTGTAAGTTAATGATGTCAGAGGCAAATCTTTTGGTGCTCGATGAGCCTACAAATCACCTTGATGTTGACGCAAAATCTGAACTTAAAAAGGCGGTTGCCGAATTTAAGGGAACAGTTTTGCTTGTAAGCCATGAACCTGAGTTTTATAATGATGTTGTAACTGATATCTGGAACGTAGAGGATTGGACAACAAAGATTGTATAATCATAACTAACAAATGAAATATAAAGAACAGTAGAAATTTTTTTCTACTGTTCTTTTGCGGTTTAAAAGCATGAGGGAAATCCCTGTATAAAATCACAGAAAGTGCGGTGTTGACAGAGGGTTAACTGTGTGATACTGTTAAGCTAACAACCAAAATGAAAGGGTGTTAGCTTATGGACGATTTCGTTAAGATGAGTGGCAAATTCGACAGTACAAATAAAACAAACAAGATTGCTTACTACAGCATTGCTCCTAAGGAGAATCCAATCGCAGTTTTGCAGTTTTGCCACGGTATGGCAGAACATTCAAAGAGATATGAGGGATTTGGTGAGTTTTTGGCGTCCAAAGGAATTGTATTTTGTATTTGCGACCATCTTGGTCATGGCGAAAGCATAAATTCTAATGATGATTTGGGCTATTTTGCAAAGAAAAATGGTTGGCGTAATGTAGTCGAAGATGCCGCTAAATTTACTGAAATTATGAAAGAACAATATAAAGACATTCCTTATTTCATTGCAGGACATAGCATGGGCTCATTTGTTGCACGTTCCTATATTTCTTTGCACAACGACCTTGTCGATGGAGCAATTATTATCGGCACTGGAAACGCAACTCCACTCATTGCGGCGGGTACAGTTGTTGCAAAAACAATTGCACTTTTCAAAGGTGAGCGTTACAG
>JBAQWI010000092.1:0-2137 GCA_049298835.1 Oscillospiraceae bacterium | reverse complement strand
TTTGCCTTATTAAAAGAACCACCAGTGGTTCCCGTGTTAATCAAGGCATGGGAATTTTCGAAAAAAAAATCTATATTCTGGAGGCGGGCTCTTTATGACAGAGGAATATTATTGACAGGCATGAGATGCATGCGGCTTTCATTAGCTGCATGCAGCTTTCAATAGATGTAGGCGGCTTTGTGATGACAACGTGGTATTGATTAAAATAATATTGTTGTGCAGCTCAGTATGACTATGATGATGATTAAAAATAGCAAATCAATTATTAACAAATATCTTGTCAGTCTAGGCATAAATCTTTAACCAAATAGGCTATTTTTAAAATACAAAATGCTATAAGAGAAATATTAATAGGCTAAATAATTTTATGAAACTTTTCAAATTTTATTTTTATCTTACCAAAAGTCTTGGCGCAAGAGATCCAAGAACAAAAATTTGAAGATATCTTCTGACACTAGTGTAAGAGAATCCCAACTCCAAATAAAACTCTTTAAGGTTTTGTTCTGGAGGACAATGACGTCGGAGGGCCATATACAAGGCGCCTATATAAAATGTAAAAAAATTACATGTGCGTGATTATTGCTTCTAATTTAAAAAAATATTAATATTTTATAACGTGCACTAATTATAATTGTAGTAGTTACTTTGGCATCGAAATGAAGTTAAAAAAAATGTAAACAAATAAATCAAATATTATGTTTCTTTAAACAATTTTGACTCTGTAGCCTAAAATTGGTGCAATAAATTTAAAAAAATTATATTTACCTCTCCAGTATTGGGTAACAGCGATCAATGTGTTTGCCTTCTTCTCGAACAGCACCATTTGGCCATGCGTCGCTAGCAATTCATCAAAAGTCATTTTTTGGAATTGAATGTCATACTCAATTATTGCCTCCACTTGATCATTCTGCCGTTCATCGTAATCGTCAAGTTTTCTTCTAATTTCTGGAACTATATTCGAGTGAAAAAGTTCCTCCGGTGTAGGTAACTTCGATGTTGTTGCATTTTCAGATTTCGGAATCTTTTTCATCTCAAGACTGAGAAATTTTAGTGACTTCATGAGAGACTTCTTCTCAGGTTGTGGTAGTTCTGACATCTTAAGATTAATGGCGTCAGAACTATACTTAGCAATACTCTTGATATGGCGCGACATTATTTTTAATATTTGAGAAATTTTAGCAATTTATTGTTAAAGATAATTTAAAGATCACCAGATGCAGTAGCCAAGCGGAACAAATAATGCACAGCGACTCAGCCGACAACGTACTATATAGTATCATAATATATCTCTGCTGTTCTATGTTGTTCAAGAATATTCCGCGCTGGTTCTCTGCTTAGCTGCTGTTCTATGTTGTACAAGAATAATCCGCGCTGGTTCTCTGTTCTATTTTATTAGTCAGATGTCGCCAGCTGTAAATGGTTTTAGTGTAATTTTAAAAGCTCTTTGGCGCCTCCTATCGAGTATTAAAGATTTACAAAACCACTATAAATTCATCATTAGCTCTTCTATAAACAAGATAATATCTGGCTCAGCGTTAGAAGCCTGGACTCGAATCCCGGCGCGACAAAAAAAATATTTTTTAAATTTATAATACAGATTTCAAACTCATGTTATAATTTAAATTCGTATATTTATGTTTAAATTTTTTAGATTTAAAAAAATATTGTTTTAAAATACGAAATAGTACATTTTATGGTCTCTGTTCCATTCTATGTGTAATGGGGCACGAGAAAATGGTTTAGATTTCGAACTGATATGGACCTCGCCAATGGTTTTCTGTGATTTCTACCACTATTGTGGAGCCAAGCATGAAAAATGGTTCAGATTTCGAACTGATGTGGGGTGGAGGCCCCCAATTGTTTCGCGAAATCGCGCCCCATATGTGAAAATACGATTGTTGCTAAAATCTGAGACAAATAAGTCTAAATGGGGTATAATTCCCGCTAGAATCGGCCCAGAATTGCGATTCCCGCTAGAAATATTAGAATCGACCCAGTTTTGAGACACATGTTGCTTTTTCTGGTGCTCGCACGGGTTGGACTGTCTCCACACGAGACCCACCACTTGCCAAGGATCGTTGCAAGGTTCAGGCGTGAACAGCTCACATGGGACATAGTGGGGGAAGGGGTAGGGGAT
>JBAQWI010000091.1:0-2193 GCA_049298835.1 Oscillospiraceae bacterium | reverse complement strand
AGTCTCTAGTATATACCTTCTCTTCAACATCTTTTAATTCTGGTGCAAAGCGGTTAGACACAATGACATCAGATAATGATTTGAATTCATCTATACTTCTAAGTACTCTTGAACTATAGAAAGTTTCATCATCTAATGCTGGCTCATACACAACGACTTCAATCCCTTTTGCTTTGATGCGTTTCATAATTCCTTGGATGGAAGACGATCTGAAATTATCTGAATCAGACTTCATTGTTAAACGATAAATCCCAACCACCTTTGGATTACGTTGAATAATCATATCAGAAATATGATCCTTACGAGTACGGTTAGAATCGACAATTGCTCCGATGATATTATTCGGTACATCCTCAAAATTCGCTAATAGTTGTTTTGTATCTTTTGGCAAGCAGTAGCCACCGTATCCAAATGATGGGTTATTGTAGTGCGTTCCGATTCTAGGGTCTAGACCTACACCATCAATAATCGCTTTTGTATCCAATCCTCTTACCTCAGCATACGTATCCAGTTCATTGATATAAGCAACACGCAAAGCTAGGTAAGTGTTGGCAAATAGTTTTACTGCTTCTGCTTCAGTAGAATCCATAAGTAATACTGGGATGTCCTCTTTTATTGCACCTTCAACGAGTAGACTTGCAAACTTTTCAGCACGATCTGACTTTTCACCGACAATAATACGGGAAGGATAAAGATTATCATACAAAGCTTTGCCTTCTCTTAAAAACTCAGGAGAGAAGATGATGTTATCGACTCCGTATTTCTCTTTGATTTCCTGCGTATACCCCACCGGAATAGTTGACTTGATAATCATAGTTGCTTCCGGTCGATACTTCAAAACATCTTTGATGACCGATTCCACAGAAGAAGTATTAAAGAAATTTTTCTTTTCATCATAGTTCGTTGGGGTAGCAATGACAACAAATTCGGAATCTTTATACGCTTCGTATTTGTCCGTAGTTGCAGTTAAGTTTAATTTTTTTGTTGCAAGGTAATCTTCGATTTCTCTATCAATGATAGGAGATTTTTTCTGATTTATTAAATTTACCTTCTCTTCAATAATTTCTAACGCAGTCACTTCGTTATGTTGAGAAAAAAGTATGGCATTAGATAAGCCGACATACCCTGTGCCTACAACTGTAATTTTCAAACTATTACCCCTTTCCTCATACGTTCCCAATAAGATTTTATTATTTCAATGATTTGATATTTACGTTGGAAGCTAGAATGATAATACATAGTTATATAAAGAACGTTTGTCGTTACATAACTTCCACAATTCGCTACTATAGTTCAATGATATACTTTCAGTTCAATATAGCCATGTATATGATTAGTTTTTTTCTCTAATTACACTCTGTATTGTTTTTTTAATCTCTTGTTTTGCAAAAATTACCATTAACATTAAGTAAAATAGTGCGCAGAAAATTATAGAAATTATGCTCCAAATCATACTTTTTGAAACCTGTTGTAATACAATAGCAAATAAAGTCATTAATAGCGTAAAAATAAAAGGTTGCATGACATTTTTTAATATGTTTTTTATTTTAAACTGTATTATAAAACTCGCAGCTAACATACTGACAAAAATATATTGTAATCGTATAAATGATCGTGCATAAACCAGGCTCCAAAAACCATACTGGACACTAATAAGGCAAGTTGGAATTAGAAATACCAGGTGAATAATTTGAACAACAAATGATAGCTTAGGTAAGCCTTTTGCTCTAAAAACCTCTCCATTAAGATGTGCAAATACAATAGTAACACAACTTGTCAAAGCCCATACTCCTATAATAGGACTTGCTTCCAGCCATTTAGAACCAAACATGATATATGTTATCAAATCACTGTACAAAAATATTCCAACACCTAAAGGTAAAACAAAATAGGCAACCATTTTTTGAGCCTTAAAAAAGAAATTTTGAAATGATACATTATCTTTTTGAAGTCTTGAAAGTGACGAAAATAATACTGGAGCTATAGAAGCAGTTATAACAGACAGCAAACTATTTACCATACTCAAAGAATTTTTATAAATCCCGAGATAATATCCACTCAAAACAGTTCCTATGATTAATGTATCTACCCATGTTGTTAACCAAATAGAAATTGCCTCTAACATTGACCAAATACTAAATGAAATCATTTTCTTTAAAATTTCTATTTTGAAAAAAAACGATGGTTTCCAAT
>JBAQWI010000090.1:0-3124 GCA_049298835.1 Oscillospiraceae bacterium | reverse complement strand
GACGACAATTTTCCTGTTGAAATTATCTACGAAAAAAAGCAAATTTCTGAAAAAAACTATCTAACAGAAGATGAATTTCAAAGCAAAATCAGCAATTACTTTAAAGCAAACTCAGCTAATTACATTGAAGCTAATATAAACATTGAGTTTAGTGTTAACAATAAAAGCTTTAAGTCAAAAGTTACAACTGTTCAGCGAGATGGCTTTGACAATGTTTCTGCATTTTCAAAAGATTTGGATAAATTAGATTTATCTAAATCTCAAACAAATGAAATCTTAATTAAAGCAGCTGAAACACATGCTGACTACAAAGATGAAATGTTGGCATCAAGCGTTAATCAAGCAAAAGAACAGGGATTAACTCGTTAAAAGGGGGCCATAAAATGTTAGATGAGATTCAAAAAATAACATACGATGAAGGCCGAGAAATAGCGCGGCAACTTGAGATCACAATTGATTTTCAGGCTTCACAAGGTGAATCGCGCAGCGAGAGAGGGTCCCCTGTGGGAAAAGTTAAATTTGCTGACGAAGAGTTCTCATTTTATTTCAATGAAAACAATGTCGCCATTATTGACTTGGCATTTAATGATCTCATCAAAACTGTTTATGCTGGACCTGGTGTGAGTGCTATCTACAATCACGTTAAGACTATGATTATCGAAAAGAAAAGCACCGTTAAACAATCGTTATTCTAATTTATGTCATATAAGAAAGAGAGCATAGGCTCTCTTTTTTACGCATATATAAGTATCAAAGGTTTAAATACTGTTTAAATAATTTAAATATCTCTTGACAAATTATGATATAAACTATATAAAAGTGGTAACAAGAATCAAGAAGGAATTAATCAAATGACTGAGTTAGCGACAACTGAATACGAAAAGCCAATTGATCAAGAAGAACTATGTAAACGCATGGGTTACAGCCGTTTTACAATTTTAAGGCTGCGTAAATTTGAAGGCTTTCCGTCACCTGTACGCCGTAAATATTTATGGTCAGAAGTTGTAGCATGGCAAGCAAAATTAAAGGTTGAGCGCAAGAATCAGCGTGAAGCAGATCGTGAACAGATTGAGTCAATGATTCAGCACCATTTGGATATTGTGAACAATCTAAAACGACAGTTAAACGCTTCTGTTTAACTTAGATGATATATGTTATACGGTATAATATTATGCATATTCTCAATCTAAATCTAAGAGCGAGTATCTTTAAAGAATTCACTGGCGCCCAGCTTAAGGAATTTGATATCAGATTAAAAGCGCAATTTCTTGAAGCTAAAATTCAGATCAACAAACTATCGCTTGATCAAAAAAAATCAAGTATGGAAATTCTTAACAATTACACGCAATCAAATAAAGAATTCGTGCGCACGAGATTGAGATTAAAAGTGAAGCTTGAGGCTAGATCACTTAACTTATACGATATAACAAAAGGGATATTGACGTGAAACAATCACTTTATGCAGTTGCGCTGGGATCAATTAATGGTTTATTTATAGTTTTTACAACGCATTTTACTGTTGAATTTTTCAAAATGTTGACAGTTTAGCTTATCTATGATATATCATATATCTTTGATTGGTAAAGAGTATATAAATCATGAGAACGAAAAAAACTAGAGAGTCAGCTTATATAAGTTTTAGAGTTGATGAATCATTAAAACACGAATTCAAACAGAATATTAAGAAAGCAAACAAGCTATCTGTGAGCGAAGTTTTAAGATTATTTGTTGAATTATATTGCAATGACAATTCAAATAATGATGTAAACAGAATACATAAATCTGGTTAACAAGTAGAAAAGGTGCACTTCCTTTTCTTTTTCTTGGCGGGTTTTAAGGGGAATTGGAATGAAGAAGAATTTTTTTTTAGAGCAATTTTATGAAGATGAGTCTCAATTAAAATATGACTTAAATAGCAATGGAAATAAAGCTGTTGCAATTTTAATGCTTGATGGTTCACAGCTAAGAAATTTAGATAATCAAACAAATTATCTTTGCATGATTGCCATCAAAAATAACCCATTAGCGCTTAAGTACGTTAAAAATCAAACGCCTCAAATTTGTTTAGCTGCCGTTAATCAAAATGGTCAAGCACTGCAATATGTGCACAATCAAACAGAAGAAATTTGCATGGCTGCGGTTAACCGCAGTGGTGCATGTTTAAAATATGTGCGCAACCAAACACCTGAAATTTGCCTGGCTGCGATTAAGGCTCATCCCCAATCAATTGATAGCGTTATTGATTTATACGGTCTAGCAAACATTATCACACTCACAGAAATTGATCTGTTAACAAATAGGGCACCTGGCCATTACTTAGATACTTACATCAATTTTAGGAATCTAAAAGAGCACCTGATTTCAAATAATAAAGTGATAGCAAAAATGGAATCATCAACTAAAGTTTATCGGGCTTCACTATGATTTTATTTCTTGATTTTGATGGTGTGCTACATCCAATTTATTCAGGTGTTAGCAGTAATGCCGACTTTCGAAACTTACCGCTATTAGAAGATTTTTTACGCGAACATAAAAATATTTCTGTCGTCATTTCTTCATCATGGCGTGAAAACATGGATTTGGACGACTTGCAGCATTTGTTTACCAAAGATCTAATGGATCGCATCATTGGTAAATGTCCAATAGTTCCAGCGCATGATCACTGGCGACACCAAGAAATTTTAACCTGGATAAACCAAAATAATTACGCGGGCCAATGGTTCGCATTAGATGATGCTATCAATGAGTTTCCTGATGATTGCCCGCAATTAATCGCATGCGATAAGCACGAAGGTTTAACAGAAGAAGTGTTGCTTACGCTTAAATTAGCGCTTAAACGTCAATAACTATTTACTATTTTACTTGACAAAATGATGTAACATATATATAATGTATATCAATTATTAAGGATTGATACATCATGAAATTACATATCTTAAGCGACTTGCACTTAGATCACAGCGCATTTATTCCGCCTCAAACTGATGCTGATGTAACCATCTTTGCTGGCGACTTACACGGCGGCCCCTCTTCTTTAGAGTACGCACATGATCATGCTGAGCTAACCAAAAAACCAGCTATTTATGTTGCTGGAAACCATGAATTTTATGGCCGCGACATTAAA
>JBAQWI010000089.1:0-4639 GCA_049298835.1 Oscillospiraceae bacterium | reverse complement strand
CTGCTCAGATTATGGTCGCTTCAGCCAGAGCCGGCTTGAAGCAAAAACCCGGCGCATACGCCATGATCCAAATCCCTATTATCGATTATATATACGGTGATCAGGACGATATTATTCGTAATCTGGTATAAGGTTTAGTTCATTACGACCTTGCGATGCCGGGTGAGGATATCGTTTAACTAAAGATATCGAGCAATTTTCTTTAGGCCATGATATCATTTATCATGGCCTATGATTATGGACCGAAACCAGAACCGACACAGTAACAATACGCCTTACTCCCCCGCCTGAAGGACTTTGGCCAATTCCTCTATTTCCTTTTGGTCTAAATCGCGACTCCATATGATGTTGCATTTCGTATAGCTGTTTACACGTATAACTGATTTCAAGTCGGTAATAATAATTGGAGTTTGGTGGTGAAGAAATATGGAAACATTATTAAGGATATTAGCAAGTACTGTAAATAACCTACATGACTTTATTATTGTTTTAACCAGTTATTTTGGATTGAATTTATCTGATAAGGATTTACATTTTTGGGTAATCGGTATTATTGGTGTAGCTGTTTTCATTTTGTCTGATATCGTCTTTAGGATTGCTTCTAAGTGGAATATATCTGTTATTTCCTTTATTTACACACTGACAATTTTGATCGTTTTCGTTTTTGCTTTAGAAATAGAACAACAGATAACGGGTCGGGGAAATATGGAATTAAATGATATCGTTGCTGGTTTATGGGGATTCTTTGTACTGTTTGGATGTTATTTAGTGATTCGAGCTGTAATTTACGCAGTGCGAAATTTAATTAAGAAGAATCATGGCAAATGATATGTTCGAACTTGGGCCAAGGTTTTATCATTTTTACAACAGGTGGCTGAGTATCAATACTTTGCTAGAGATAACATTTATATTCCGTAATTTTTTGGATATAATTATCAAGATCATAAGTGTAGTTTTTTATCTATTAATACAGTCCAAACAAAATGCGTATTCCCAATTCACAAAACTGACACCGCTTAAAAAACGATGTCAGTCAGCATAACTTAATGATCTTCTGATTCAGGAGTGGCTCAGTTTCTCATCTATTTATTGTGTTTGTCAATAAATAGCTTGTATTCGTCTTCAGCCTTATCTTTGACATACCCATATTTCGTTTGCAGAACCCCTACCAGTTTCTCCTTTTGGCCGGAGATCGTCATGAGATCATCGTCAGTAAGTTTGCCCCAATGCTTTTTTACCTCGCCCTGGATCTCGTGCCATTTTCCTTTTAGGATGTCTTCATTCATGGATATTCCTCCTCATTTATTTTTTTGAATCCAACGAATGGGCTACTCCACCATTCTTACCATACGCACATCATCTCCTCAGGCGTAGCCCTTAACAGAAAACACTTGAAACTTTTCTGATTTGCTAAAGTATACACTCGCAATATCTCTATGCTTCACAGCAAAATCAGCGCCTGATATTGTACTTAATAAAATATAGGAAGAAGCACATTAGCTTTTTACCGCTCCACAACATTTGAAACGGATTTATAATTAACTTTTATGTGCTATTTGAAGCAGTGAAAATAATTTATAATCTTCTTCCTTGAATCAACTGAATTACAACAACAATTAGTGCAATTACCAATAGAATGTGTATTAACCCACCACCGGTAGCAGTAAGAAAACCAAGAAGCCATAAGATCAAGATTATAACCGCAATTGTCCATAACATATTTATCACCCTTTCTTAACTTGTCTAGTTTTGCGAAAATCGCAGCTTTATGAACGGGGAAGAATGAAATAGATTAGCTCTTGAGAATACCTTCAAGTCTCTTGTTTACTTCAGCCCAATTCACGATGTCCCAGAATCCATCAACGAATTTCACTCTGTCGTTTTTATAATCAAGATAATACGCATGTTCCCAAACATCAAGGACCATCAGTATCCTGAACATCGGGTAAATGTTTGTATTATGCTTCTCGACCTGCATAATGATCGGTCTTCTCGTTCCCATGCAGAATGTAAGCGCAGCCCA
Source organism: Oscillospiraceae bacterium (assembly GCA_049298835.1). Taxonomy (GTDB): domain Bacteria; phylum Bacillota; class Clostridia; order Oscillospirales; family Ruminococcaceae; genus Paludihabitans. Next base: position 2,616 of record JBAQWI010000089.1, on the reverse strand, counting down.
CCCTGATCCCTCAGTGCTTATCGCAGTCTGGGCAAATATCTTTTTAAACCGTTCGAAGGAGCCGTACTCTTCGTTGATCACTGTCGCGATTGTACCAGTTGGCTCTCCGCCCCCACCCCTTCCTTCTGGAGCAAGGTTCTTCCAAAAAAGAGAGTGCAGCAGTTGACCGCCGATATGGAATGAGAGTTCCTTAAAGGTCGCCTTGGTGTCAAAATCAGCGTTTTCGATCCTAGCCTTATCCATGTTCTGAAGGATCGTATTTGCTCCCTTCACGTAGGCTGCATGGTGTTTATCATGGTGCAGTCGCAGCAGTTCTTCCGATATGTATGGTGCAAGTGCTTTGTATTCGTAATCAAGTTCAGGTAAAACATATAGTTTCTGTGTTTCCATTTTATCCATCTCCTTTTTTTTGCATATTTTTATCCATCTCTTAAAATGTAAGATAATTAGTCCATCGGATATATTCTCCTGTTATTCTTCTTTATATAAAATCCCTATAATAATTTTCTCACCCACTTCCATTGCCTTTTGATTGACAACATTTAACGGTCTCGCGTTATCATCAATTCCTTATACAATATTTCTTTAACCGTTAGCATAGTTGGAGGAGTTACTTAATAGGCTATGTTTAAACGCGGTTTTGCAATTCTAAGATCCTTGCTTATTTCTACGTTCGAGGGAACGAATAGAAATATATTATGTCCTACCTGCTGGCTTTGACCATTCAAAGAACATACAACCCCTGCCAAAAAATCGACCATCCGTTGGGCTACTTCCGAGGACACAGAATCGAATCGAATAACAACCTGTTTTCCATTTTTTAAATGACCTGCCATCGCCTGCACTTCCTCAAACACTTCTGGTTCGCACAATATAATCTTCATGCTTTTATTACTGTTAATGTCCAATCGATTATTCTTTTTTACAGGATCTTGGCCAATGTTTTCTGGTATTGCTGGGATTGTTTCCTCGTCTTCAAATCCAAACCAGTTACAAAATGCTTTCCAAATATCCATCGTTATCTCCTCCCAGTATTTATAAAATTTCTACCTGTTTTAATTCCGCATCAGGATTGAGTGTTAATGTATTTTGGGAAGTATTCGACTAAGCAAACACTACTTATAGGTGAAAAAGGGAATGGGGTTCTGAAAGGTTCATAGTAGCTCAGTTCATTTAACATTTGCTCCTAGTTTTTTATGATACTGCTGGAACTTGGGCCAAGGTTTTGGTATTTTACAACAGGTGGTTGCGTATTATTACTTTGCTCAAGATAGTATTTATATTCCGTAACTTTTTGAACATAATTATCAAGCTCATAAGCGTTATTTTCTTTTATTAAAGTTAAGCAACCTTCAATTCCTCTTTCTCTGGACAGTAGTAACAGATCAAAAACTTTCTCATCTGGAAAACCCTGAGAAGCCCAATAGTCCCTATAATATACTAATATTTCTATATCTGCTTTAACACTGACTATCGAGATATTGTTAATGCCTTCTGTGTGTAAAACTGCTAAAACTAACTCATACGACAAATGGTTTTCCTCGCAAATCTTCCAGATATCACGCTGTGTTTTTTCCGAAATAGGTACCTGATAAATAGGCACTTCATAACGATTAGAAGCGGTTGACGCTGCCGTGGGAAATGCGAGGGGGCAACTCAATATCAGGATAATTATGGGGATGAGAAATGTATACCGAATCAAACCTCTTGCATTGAACATAATTATCGCCCCTTCTAAATTATTAACTGTGATTGGCCCTGATATCAGCTTAGACTATCGCATTGTTTGCTACTAAACATGAGTTTATTTACTTCTCACCAAATCCTCGGTGAGAATAGAACGTTTCGGTGCATTGCCAACAATATGTAATGGATTTAGTTTTGGTCAGATTCTTCATCATCAATGTGTTCCAGACCAATTCCCCGCAGGATTTCATCTATCAACTTGCTATCCACGTGGTTTCCCCCCTTCCGGTATTTTGCAGTTGCTTAGTGTCATAACGGCACTCGGCAGGTACGATAACCGTTTTAATTCCATAGCGTGTTCCCCACTTAATATATTTATTCATTTCTTTCGAATTATTTTCATCAGTTTTATGAATATCCGCTGTGACTTCATGGCGACTGTCCTTATGCTCCTTTTTTACAGCTTCTCACGGAGCCTTCAACTGCTAATACCCGCTTATTTCATGAATGATCCTTCATTCACACGGAGTCAAAACAATTAAAAATATGGATCAAGAAACAAAGCCTTGCATATGTTTTACCAGGCATTACGAAAAGTAGAGCTTTTGAGAAGAATAGAAATTTCGGAAAAAAATAGAATTAAATGTAAGAAGAATTAAGCTGTTGAAAGCTTTTGAGAAGAATGAAGATGTTGAAAATGTTGAAAAGAAACAGAATGTAGGGAAGAAAAAGAACTATTTGAAGTATGTGATTTACCAAGATTTGTTATTGTAGTTACAATCATATACCTTTCTTAGAGAAAATACAAGTATGGGGATAATACATGTGTTGTTAGTCTGTGTTTTCCCCCAATGTTCATGCCCCCAATATTTTAGCTTCCGCCTGTCTCCGATGCAAGCATTGGCGCATACATCAATTAATTCTTATCAT
>JBAQWI010000088.1:0-5093 GCA_049298835.1 Oscillospiraceae bacterium | reverse complement strand
TTTTTAAATGCTCTGCTAAACGACTGCACATTTGCATAACCAAGACGTGCTGAAATGTCTGATATAGAACAGTTTCCAAGTTTAAAAATCTCAACGCTCTTGGAAACCTTTTTCTCAATAATATAATTTTGTAATGTTTGCCCTGTTTTCTCCTTGAAAACATGAGATAGATAACAGTCGCTATAGCCAAGTTCTTTTGCAATTTTTGCTATGCTTATGTTATTAAAAAGATTTCTTTCAATATACTTCATCACAGCGAACACTGTTGGCCCGACAACCTTTTGCTTGGAATCTGAATGATATTGTGAGGACTTTTGCACAGAAAATGCACGATATGTCATGATCAATATTTGTATGATATATCCTTGTATCATTAGCTCGCCATATTGCGATTTTTTATAAAACTCATCAATAACTTTATAAAATGGTGCCATAATTTCCTGCATATCAGAAGTCAAGAACAACGAAACAGACTCAAAAAAAGACTTTAATGTTTGATATACTTCAATTTGCCGATCATCGGTGAAATCAAATCCAATATATGCAAAGCGTAGTTGCTCTGTACCCGATGCTTTTATTGCGTGAGTAACGCCAAGCGGTGATATAAAAACATCACCGCTTTTGACATTATATTGGGTTCCGTTACAGAAAAATATTCCACTCCCTGAAACGATATAGCTAATTTCATTGCACCATTGTTTGTGGGAAGAGATTTCATAGCCAGCTTCACAACAAAGCTCGCCAATCTGATATAAAAGCAATCCCTCATAGTTTTGAGGATTAAAGCGGAATACATTATCGAATTCAAATCTGATCCCGCCATTACCTTTTTCCATTTTAAACCTCCTGTTAAATATCTAGGGATATCCACTCTCCTGGTGTTTTGGCAGCTTTAAGACCAGCTTCTCTGATTGCCATAATTGCAATTGTATCTTCAGAAGAAACCTTTGGAATACCAGTTTCAAAAAAGTCTACTAGCTCTTTGATAAATTCTTTGAAAAAGTTTGATTCAATGCTTATGTTTTCAGTGGTGCCATCATCATAGTTGATACACAAACCGAAAGGAACTTTATCCTTGAAATGATTGATAATAGCACATCTTTTATCAGCAAACTCAATTACCAATGAAGGTGATTTATCGTTTCCTAAAAACATAACACGTTTTGCATCTGTACCCATAAAGCATATTACAGGATCTAATTGATGAACGGAGTAATTATAAATGCTTCCTCCGCCAACACTTAATATACCACTTATGCCATCTTTTCTTGTTGCTACATATTCCTCACAATAACGCAATGCTGATGTTGAATAAACTGGAGTACCGTTTTCTTTTGCAAGCGCAAAAATTCTTTGAGCTTCTTCCTTGCTGTTTGCAAATGTTTTATCAATAAAGGTAGGTTTTCCAGATTGCAACGCAAGTGTTGAAAGTTCTTCGTGATATTCGGGATTATCAGGGGACAAAATGACAAGCACATCACTTTTTTGAATGACCTCTTCCATTGTATCACAAAGGGTAATATTATGCTTATCGGTCCAATCACGGCTAGACATTTGTCCAACTTCAGTACCATCTATTTTTGCATACGCAAAGCAAACACGATATTCGCCACCGCTTGCTTCTTCAATCCATGCTGGATAATTTTCAGCGTGCCATTCATCTAAAAAATAGTCTATAAATCCAATTTTTTTCACGGTTTTTATATCCCCCACTCCAAATAATGTCTATCAGTTTTTCTCAAATTCTATCTCTATTATTGTTGGGGCGCACACTATGTTTGTCCAAATTCTTTGAGTTAAACATTGGTCGCCCCTAACAAATTTTATTTATGCGTTTTATAAATTATTGTTCATTCGCAAACGATATTTCGCAATGTTTCTCAGCTGAATCATACATAGCTTGCATCATTTTTGCTGTAATTATTGCAGTATCAATATGTGCTGCATTCTTAGTGCCATTTAAAATACAATCAACAAAAGAATTAATTTCATTATTAAAATGATTGCTCTTTGGCATCGAAACTTTTGTTTCAGTTAGCATACCATTTTTAGTTGAATAGATTTTAAAATCTTCTCCATACTGCAAACGAATACCAGCTTTATCTCCGATAAAGTCAATGTACATTTCATTTTCGCCAATGTTTTGTGCCCAAGCACCGTTAACAGTGATAACAGGTCCTTCAGTTCTTATGAATGCTGCAACAGAATCTTCTACATCGTAGGTTCCGTCTTTTTTTGCAGGACCAGCCCACATATCGGTATAAACATACTCTTCAATATTTTTACCCAAACGACAGAATGTTTCACTGCTTACAGTTTTAGTTAGAGGGTCGCCACAACAATACATAACGATATCCATAAAATGAACGCCCCAGTCAATTAGCGCACCGCCACCAGCAATTGCTTTTGTTGTAAAATCTCCACCCAAACCTGGAATGGAACGTGGTGCACGGAAAGAAACATATACATGGTAAACGTCTCCAAGTTCATCTGTATCAATTAATTCTTTAATTTTGTTTACAGCCACATTAAAACGGTTTACAACACCGATATTTAATGTTTTTCCAGTCTGTTGCTGAACTTTTTGCATCTCTAACGCCTCTGCATAAGTTCTTGCAGCTGGTTTTTCACATAAAACGTGTTTTGACGCTCTTAATGCATCCATAGCAATAATTGCGTGCATATGATTTGGCGTACATACAGAAACTGCATCTATTTCTGGATCATTTAAAACTTCCTTGTAATCTTCTATTGCAGTACCACATTTGTATTTTTCTGTCGCCGTTTGTGCACGCTCCAAAATAATATCACAGAAGTATTTGATTTCCACGTTTTCATTTTCCATATAAGCAGGTATATGAGCATTATTTGCTATATTTCCGCATCCTATAACCGCAATTTTTAACTTTTTCATAAAATGACCTCCACCCTTATTTAAACCATATAGTTTGTCTAATTTGTAATCATTATATACATAATATTTAAAAATTGCAACTACATGAATTGTTTATCTACTTAACAATATTTGTTGTAATAGCAATAATTGTTTATTGTTACTATTTTGCCTGTATGAGGTGTTGATGTGCAAATTCCTACATCTCTTAATTATGGTTAGTAAATCAAAGTAAGTTCCACCACAATGTACAACTGAAGAAAAACAAAATAGCAGGGCTACTCGCTATGAGTAGCTCTGCTATTTTGAACTTTTACGCAAAATTTTATATGTTCTAAAATAAAGTTAAAACAGTATCTTATTGTCGTAATTTAAATTTACTAACAATCACTTGTAACGTCTGTGCCTGAGCTGATAACTCCTCACTTGCAGCAGCGCTTTCTTCTGCTGTTGCAGCGTTTGTTTGTACAACTAAAGCAACCTGCTCAACACCTTGTGTTATTTGGATTATTGAGCCTGCTTGATTGCTAGATGAAAACGAAATTTCATTAATTAATTCGCCGGATTGTTTTGCTTCAGCAACAATACTGCTTAATGAAATAGCAGTTGCATCTGCAATTTTTCTACCATTCTCAACACATTCTATTGAAGTTTCAATCAGTGCCGCTGTTGTTTTAGCCGCCTCTGCGCTCTTTATTGCAAGGTTTCTTACTTCCCCTGCGACAACTGCAAATCCTTTGCCCGCTGCGCCCGCCCTTGCCGCCTCAACAGCTGCATTTAGTGCTAGAATATTTGTCTGGAAAGCAATGTCATCAATAGTTTTAATAATTTTGCCTATTTTATTTGACGTATCACTAATTTCAGTCATTGCTTTAATCATATCTTGCATCTGTTCATTTCCTTGGTTGACCGATTCACCTGTTTTTTTAGTAATACGGGTTGCATTAACTGCATTTTGTGCATTATTTTTAATCTGATCAGAAATTTCATTTATTGTTGCTGATAGCTCTTCTATAGAACTAGCCTGTTCAGTTGCCCCCTGTGCTAATGCTTGTGCACCAGAAGAAACTTGATTTGAACCACTAGCAACTTGATCGGAACTATTTTTAATATGTTCCATTACAGTATTTAATGATAATAAAATATTATCTATGGATTCCTTAATAGGTGCAAAGTCACCAACATATTCACGCTCAACACTTATGTCAAGATTACCAGCAGATATTTCCCCTAAAATAAATGATATTTCTTCTACGTACCCACTTAGATTACTTGCTGTATTCTTAAATATACTTGCTAATTCTCCAAGTTCATCATCTGTTGATACTGTAATGTTAGATGAAAAATTACCATTTCCAACATTTGATGCGAGTTCAATAATATTTTTTATAGGTTTAAGTGCTTTTAAGAGTAATAGTACAACACTAACTGAAAGTAGGATTATTCCTGCAATAGCAATTAGCGTCACTATTAATACAATATTTGACGCTTTCTTTAACACCTCTGCCTTATCAACTGCAAATGAACTTGACCAAGTCTGGTCTATTCCACTAACGTTCAATGGTACATGAACTTCAAATGCATCATCTTCATCTATAAACTGTGTTTTATCAAAAATTATATTTTTACCTGATGATAATACGCTCGATATGTATTCTGAGGTCTTGCCTTTTCCCGAATAAGTAGTACCTGACAACTCTTTATCTTTGGTATTTGAAATGTATGTTGCTGTATTGGTTAATATATAACTATATGCAGTTTTAAATCCACCAAGCTCATAATCAAGCTGATTAATGGTATCTGTTTTTATATCGCAATTTACTACTCCTAAAAACGCACCGCTCTCACTGAAAATAGGGTTGCTAATTGTTATTAACCAAACTTTTTCGCCTGTTGAAAGAGTATATTCATAAGGTTGTGTTAAATGTGGCTTGCCGGTTTCCTTGGAAACTAAATAATATTCTCCCTTATTATATTCAGCATAATCATTTAAAACTTCAGACTTTACTTGACCGCCATCCTTAAATGCATAATACGACAATCCTTTTGGGGTGTTTTCTAAATATAAATCCGGCTCAAACGCTGCATAAGCCGCAAATATTCTCTCATCACTAGCAAGTGAATTAAGTGAACTTTTTATCAACTCATCAACTTGCCCACTTTCCAACTTTTTATATCTAGATATTTCTAGTGATAATGC
>JBAQWI010000087.1:0-4869 GCA_049298835.1 Oscillospiraceae bacterium | reverse complement strand
CCATCAGCTTGTTTGCGAGTTTTTTGCACAGGCTCATAACCTTGAGATTGCCAGTATCACCGCGCCACGCTTTACCGTCATAAACGAACCATTGCTTTCGCTCCGGCACATACCGAGATATGCCGTTGTAGTAGTCTGCAAACAGATTGCTGTTGCCAATATCGTTCCAGCCGTAGCGAGGGCTTTGGTGCGGTTTCAGTTCGTCCAATGAGCCACAGCCGGGAACATCAAATTCCGCTTCGATTTGTGATATTTTACCGATAGGGCTGTATACATCAGATACACTGGCCACTGCTTTTTCGATTGTAATCTGCCCATAGGTCGTGCCACTTTGCGTTCTGTCCCATTTTTCACGCATCAAGCCGCTTTGGCGGAACAGCCTATCCATCTGCGTAGTATCTTTACCACACCAAAACGCAAGACGGGTACACAGTGAAATATCTGCTTCACTATGGGATTTGCCTTCGGGAATTTCGCCGTTCCACAGCTTTTCAAACACATCGCCGTTTTTTGCCACTTTTGCTTTTTGAAGGATGCCTTCGTCGGAGAGATAGGATAGACTCTTGTTATGCGACTTTGCCTTATTCTGTATTGGACGGAGCATATACATATCAAGCAGAAGCTGCAGTTTATCGCTTGCTTCCAACACATCGCCCTGCATATATACATTTCCCGTGATGGTCACGAACTTCTTTGTTGCACCATACACATATACCTCAACACCAATTTTTGCATTGTTGATGTAGTACTTAGGGACGTTGTACTTGAAACCGCCAGCCTTAAACAGAATGCGTAGACCTCTGCCGGACGGACTTTTTTCGATGTAGCAGTCCTTAAACAAAGTTATAATAGATTTTGCTGTTTCGCTCAGAGAGCCATCATCGTTGATACAATGATCAATATCAACAGCCGAGAAGTTAAGGAAGATGCCAAGCCCCAGACCGTCATATTGGCTTACGGTGATTAAGACTGTGTCATAACAAGTGAAAGTATGCTCGTAGTTCGTCTTTGCCCGTTTGCCATTTACTTGATATGGCACTTTGGAAGGCTTTGATTGCCCTGCTCGTTCTTCGTATTTCCACAGGCAGAATTTTGCGTTGTCACGCAGGTCTTTTGGTAGATTGTCATATTGCATTTTTATTTTCACCTCCTCCTAAGGGCTGATTTTTACCTCTCATTATCCACAGGACACTTTTGCAATGATTGAGTACCGATGTGGGGATTTTTTATTCCTATACCTTATAGCCATGAGAATTGAATAAAGTTGAGGATTTTAAGAAAATATTTTTTTCAAAGAATAATGCCCCTCAAATCCTAGTCAAAGAAAAAGGCAGTAATTCGAACCCTTTCTCGAAAAATATTTTATGCCCTTCATCTGTAGGTTACGAGAAACGGCAATTATAAGGTTTTTCGAGAAAATTATTTTATGAAGATTAATGCCCCCAAAACACAGTCAGAGAAATGAGTGTTGATTTTAACCCCCTACGAGAAAATATTTTATGCCCTTCACTTATAAGCCACGAGAAACAGCAAATATGAGGTTTTTTGAAAAAAATATTTTTGTCACATTAAAAGAAAAACCACCACAGGTATAAAACCAATGGTGGTAGTATCTATTTACAATATATTTAGAGCCACATGATAACTCCTATATAAATTATTAATATATATAAGGCGTAGTGTTACAAAAACAGAGGCTAAAAGGGTTACTGAGGTTACAAAAGGATATTTTACATCCATAATACTTCTTATTCTGCTAAAGCAAACTTCATTATTTCACAAAAACAAAAGACACCTGCAAATGAATGCAGGTTGCCATGAATTAGGAGGAAAATTAAAAAGCTCTCAAAGAAAGAAGTAACTCAAAAGGAAATGCTGATTGCCATTCTTGTACTTGTAAAACATCACAAACGGATTGAATTATTCACATGTTCGTGATATAATATTTTAAACATTGTTTTTTGGAGGTCGCTACAATGGCTGTTTGCTACAATAAACTTTTTAAATTATTAATAGATAAGAAAATAACGAATGCCGAGCTTGCTGAAAAGGCGGGATTCAGCGCAAATATTATTACAAGGCTAAAACGTGACGAATACGTTTCCCTTGAAAGCATTGAGAGAATTTGTCGTGCTCTGGGATGTGGCGTGGATGATATTTTGGATTTTGTGGCTGGCGAGTAATGAACTCAATTTATAATTAGGACTGGAGAATAGGGATATGGCTAATAAACTAGAATTAACATGGTTTGGAAAAGATGAACCGATGAAAATAGAACCTCGCTTGCTAATTGAGGACACAAAACTATCTTATCACAATGAGCAACCACAACTGATTGATAATGGCATTTATGACAATATGCTAATTCACGGCGATAATCTGCTTGCTCTGAAAGCACTGGAACAGAAGTATGCTGGACAGGTAAAATGCATATATATCGATCCACCGTATAATACCAGTTCCGCCTTTGAGCATTATGATGATAATCTTGAACACAGTCAATGGCTTAATTTAATGCGTCCACGGTTGGAAATTTTGAGAAATCTTCTTGTGGACCATGGCAGTATTTGGATTAGTATTGACGATGATGAAGGACATTATTTAAAAGTTCTTTGTGATGAAGTGTTTGGACGAAATAATTTTGTAAATACCGTTATATGGGAAAAAAAATATGCCCCGCAGAATGATACAAAATGGCTTTCAGACAGTCATGATTTTATATTGGTATATGCAAAGTCAAAAGCCGTATGGAGGCCTAATTTACTGTCAAGAACTGAAGAACAAAATTCAATGTACAAGAACCCGGATAATGATCCAAGAGGTGTTTGGCAATCAGATAATCTTTCTGTTAGGACATACTCTGTAACCACCGACTATCCAATTACTTCTCCAGGTGGGAAAATAACTAATCCACCACAAGGGCGTTGTTGGTCAGTAAGCAAAGAAAAGTTACAGGAATTAATATCAGATAATAGAATTTGGTTTGGTAAAGATGGCAACAATTCACCTCGACTAAAAAGATTTTTATCGGAAGTTCAACAGGGTACTGTGTCAAAAACAATATGGTTTAGGACAATTGTTGGGGACAATCAAGACTCCAAAAGGGAAGTTCGGGCTTTTAATTCAGAAAGCATTTTCGCCACTCCAAAACCTGAACGTTTAATTGAGCGTATATTAACATTGGGAAGTGGTCCCGGCGACCTTGTTCTCGACTCTTTCCTTGGCTCAGGCACAACTGCAGCTGTTGCACACAAAATGGGAAGACGTTGGATTGGTATTGAAATGGGTGAACATGCTTATACCCATTGTAAGGTGCGTCTTGATAAGGTAATAGCCGGTGAGGATAAAGGTGGTATTACAAAGTCTGTTGATTGGCAAGGCGGCGGTGGATATAAATTTTATGAATTAGCATCTTCATTAATAAATGTTGACGCTTTTGGTGAATGTGTTATCAACAAGGAATATAGCCCCGATATGCTTGCGTCTGCAACGGCTCTTCATGAGGGTTTTACCTATCATCCTTCAACAGAATTGTTCTGGAAACAGTCAACAGGAAATGAAAACTCTTATTTGTTTGTTACCACACGACACTTGACAGGACAGTATCTTGATTCTATCAAGGACACGATGGAAGAAAATGAATATCTGATTATTTCTTGTAGCTCATTTGACGCAGGAATCGATAAAGCATATGAGCATATCACAATAAAGAAAATACCACAGATGCTTTTATCACACTGTGAGTTCGGCAAAGACGATTATAATTTAAATATCATACATCCCCCAGTGTATGATGACGAGGAGGAATGTTTCGATGAATAAAAGTGATTTTTCTCTGTATAGCACCGATTATATCAGTGGTGTGATGTCCTTGCGTACACCACAGAAAGACTCATTGAAAATATTAGAGAGGCTTATTGAAAATGTTCAACTTGATAAAATAATGGACGTAAAAGCCACTTTAACATCAGTGAATAGTCTTTATCCAATATGCACGAATTTCGAGAGGGATTTTATGTCTCTTACCTTTGCTCTTGCAACGGGTGTGGGTAAAACAAGGCTTATGGGTGCGTTTATTGCCTATCTTTATACTCAGCATAATATAAGAAATTTTTTTGTCGTTGCCCCTGGGTCAACCGTCTATGATAAATTAAAAAAAGACTTGGGCGACCCATCTAATCCAAAATATGTTTTTAAAGGACTTGGATGTTTTAATAATCCACCGCAGATTATTGCGGATGAAGATTATCGCAACAAACAAATAACATTCTTTGATTCAGATATTAATATTTTCATATTCAATATTGATAAGTTTAATAAAGAAGACGCAAATATGAAGAAGGTCAATGAATATTTAGGTGAATCCTTTTATGGTTATCTTGCAGGACTTGACGACCTTGTGCTGATCATGGACGAATCGCACCATTATCATGCCGACAAGGGTGCAGCTGCCTTAAATGAGTTGAATCCTCTTTTTGGTTTGGAATTAACCGCTACCCCTCTTGTCAAGAAAGGTACAAAACAAATACCGTTTAAAAATGTTGTTTTTGAATATCCGCTTTCTAAAGCGATTGAGGATGGATATACTAGAACACCATTTGCGGTAACACGCTCTGATATTAATTTTTACAATTTCGGAGATGAGCAGCTTGATAAGATGATGCTCTTAGACGGTATTACCTGCCATGAAATTGCAAAGCGTAAGTTAGAACAGTATGCTGTCAACAACGGAAAGCGTGTTGTAAAACCCTTTATGCTTGTGGTCTGCAAGGACACAGACCATGCAGCATGGATAGAAATCTTTATAAAGTCTGATGAATTTCATAACGGAGATTACAAAAACAAAACTATAACCGTACACTCAAAAAT
>JBAQWI010000086.1:0-6224 GCA_049298835.1 Oscillospiraceae bacterium | reverse complement strand
CTTAAGTAGCTCAATCATATCATAAATTGTATCTTTACATGGTATGCCTAAGTTTTTCATTTTTTTAATCGTATCTTTATTAACCGATGCAAGGATATTACAAATTCCATCCCACGCCTTGTATGCAGGCTCACCAAGACACGTGTACCAGTAAACATTTGTTGTTTGGGGCATGGCTTCTTCTAGGTATTCCTTCACAGCGGTACTTTTGCCAAATCCAGAAGGAGCTTCCACCAGAGTCAATTGGTTGTTTAATATCTGTGCGAGCTGCTCCTTCAGTAGTTTTGGAAAGTAATAGTCTTTGCATTGCTTAGTTTTCAGCAAATAATCCGTCTCCTTTTTTGAAAGTTGTATGAAATATCTCCGTCCTGCGTCTATGCGATTGGTGCAGTATGATATCCTTCCAGCATCTTGTCAATGTCCTGTTCAAGAATTGAGCAAAGTTAAATATACAACAGAATTATAGAGGAAGCTATCATTCTCCAAAATAAAATTGCCTAATAATATTTAATTCATATTTTAATAAAATTATACAACATACTTATTAAAATAGAAAGAAAAAAGTTTTCTTTGACTACTATTCTAATAAAACAAAAAAATGAAACCAGCCTTGCAAGTTTTTACGCTTGCAAGGCTGGTTTTTGTTTTCTCGCTTCAGACTTTTTATATGAAAGTAATAACCTTACGCAAATCTGTTTCTCTTATTTGTTTACGCAATCCCAAAATTGCGCCTGGTGAAACGGAAAGCTCATCGATTCCCATGGCTAAAAATGTTTGCGTCAGGGTTGGGTCTGCACCAAGTTCACCGCAAATTCCAATCCATTTTCCGTGCGCATGTGCGGCATCTGCCGCCATTTGAATGAGTCGTAACACGGCTGGATGGTGGGGATTGTAAAACCGCTCCAAATTTTGATTTTGACGGTCTATTGCAAGGGTGTACTGCGTTAAATCATTTGTTCCTACGCTGAAAAAATCCACTTCCGATGCCAAAGAATCGCTGATGAGCGCCGCGGCTGGTGTTTCAATCATAATACCAAGTTGTACATTTTCATCAAATGCAATCCCCTCGCTACGCAAATCGACTTTCACTTGTTCCACAATCATCTTAATTTCATGCACCTCTTGCACAGAAGTAATCATTGGAAAGAGAATTGCCAAGTTTCCGTGTGCAGATGCACGAAATAGAGCACGCAACTGCGTAATAAAAATTTCTGGTTGCATAAGGCAAATACGAATGGCACGGTAACCCATTGCTGGATTTTCCTCTTTTGGCAAATGGAAGTAATCAACCTGCTTGTCGGCGCCGATATCAAGAGTACGCACCACAACCTGCTTGCCCGCCATCGTTTCCACGACAGTTCGATACACCTCAAATTGCTGATCCTCTGTTGGATAATCCTTGTTTTCCAAATAAAGAAACTCACTACGAAACAACCCGATACCACCCGCATCGTTGTCAAGTGCAAGCGCCATATCTGCTACGTTGCCAATATTGGCAAACAGCTTAATGGTTGTTCCATCGAGTGTACGGTTTGGCTGCCCACGCAACTCACGCAACAAGGTGCGTCCCTCTTGTTCTTGTTGTTGCTTTTCTTTCATTATTGTCATAGTTTGCTCGTTAGGGTCTATGTATATAATACCTGTAGAGCCGTTGATTATCACCATTTTTCCATCCATATCCTTGGTCAATTGCGTGCCAATGCTCACAACTGCTGGAATATTCAGCGTGCGTGCCAAAATGGCTGTATGTGAATTGGTCGAGCCTTGCATAGTTAAAAAACCGAGCACAAGCGATTTGTCCATCTGAATGGTCTGGCTAGGCGCCAAATCTTCTGCGAACACAATAACTGGGTGACCAGTTGGAAATGCCACATTCTCGGTTTGCAACAAAACATCGAGCAATCGCCCTGAAATATCCTTTACATCGGCAGCACGTGCCTGCATATATACACCATCCATGGTCGAAAATATTTGCGCAAAATTTTCGCTCGTCTGTGACACAGCATACTCAGCGTTTGCCTGTTGCATTTTGATGATACCTAAAATAGACTCGCAATAGTCTAGGTCTTCTAGCATCATTTGATGAATATCAAAAATCTGTGCATTTGCCTCGCCCACTTCATTGAGTGCTTTTTCATATAAAGCCTTTAACTGTGTACAGGCTGTACTCTTTGCTTGTTCAAAACGTACGATTTCCGTATCCACATTTTTCACGGTGTGCTTTGTCACGTTGCGGTTTTCACCGCTTTTATAAAATGCCAATGTTCCAATGACAATGCCATCACATACACTACGTCCTGTTAATTGTATCATTTTTCTACCTCTATTTTAAATGTTAGCTTGTTTTCATTGCTGTTTTGGCGCAAAATGAAAGAGCTTTTCCTCGAACATACGCTCAAAGATTTTGGACGAAAAATGCTAACAGCGTCGCCTTAGCTTCGGCTTCATCCACTCCACTTGCCATGACAGTGACCACATCACCACATTTTACGCCAGTGCCCATTACTGCCATGATGCGCTTTGCATCCACCGCTTTGTTTGGGGTTATCAGCTGAATGTCGCTTGTAAATTTTGATGTTTCCTTTACCAGCAAGCCTGCTGGACGTGCATGAATGCCCATGGCATCGTTAATCTTGTAGTCAAAAGATTTCATTTATATCTCCTATTAATTTGTATTTCGATATTCATTGGGAGAGACACCATTTGAATATTTTTTAAAAATTTTTGAAAAATAAGTAATGTCTGACACCCCTACCATCTCGGACACTTCATACACTCTAAAGTTAGTTTCCTGCAAAAACTTACGGGCATAGCGCATACGTGTTTCGTTAAGTAGTTCTTTGAAAGTTTTTTCGCAATATTTGTTAATCAGCTTGCTTAAATGCCATACGCTGACAAAATTCAACTCGGCAATTTCTATAAGCGTAATCTTTTCATTATAATGCGCTTCTATGTATTGGAGCACCGCATTCACGAGATGGTTTTCGATCTTGTTGTGCGTTTTTCCTGTGCGAACGTTTAGATTTTCTACCATACAATAAAGTGCTTCCTCAATTTCGTCAATTTGAGACGGTTTCATCAAATAGCGTGTCACGCCAATTTTGATTGCCTGTCTGGCATAATCCAGTTCTCCAAAGCCCGTCATAATTGTGATTTCCTTTGTTGGAAGCACATCTTTTAAATCGCACAACATTGAAAGACCATCTTGGTTGGGCATGCAAATGTCCACAATGATAATATCTGGATTTTTCTCTCGAATTAGCTTGCCACCCTCCACACCATCATCAGCGGTTCCCACCACGGTACAATCATATTTTCCCCATGGCACAAGGTTGCACATACCTTCTCGAATAACTGCCTCATCATCAATTACGACTGCTTTATACATTAATTTACCCCTTTATGGCTCCTGCTGTAAGCCCTTTGATAATGTTTTTTTGCAACAACATATACACGAGTAGTACAGGTACTACCACCAGTACTACGCTTGCTGTCATCAATCCAAAGTCCGTGCCGTATTTGGAGCTGATTTCGTTAAGCAATGCACACACAGGGAATGACTCTCGACTGCGCAAAACAATCATTTGTGTAAACAGATCGTTGTATGACCACAAAAACACAAAAATAGCAACCGACGCAAGTGCTGGTTTGGAAAGTGGCACGATAACTGAGTAATAAACACGCCACAAACTAGAGCCCTCTAAAAAGGCACACTCCTCGAGTTCAATCGGCAATGAGGACATAAATCCCATGAGCACTATGATAGCAAACGGTAGGTTGGAAGCAACCTGTGGAATAATGACACCGATAGATTTGTTGACAAAATCCCACTGCACAATCATTTTGAACACAGGTATAATGGTTGCAAAAGCTGGAAACATCAAGCTTCCCACAATGAGCGAATAAATAGCTTTTCTGCCACGAAATGCAAAGCGTGTCATGCCATAGGCAGCTAAGCTACCAACGAGCAAAACCAAAATCATAGTTGAGCCTGAAATTACAAAGCTGTTTCCATATGCACGCAAAATATTTTGCCTACCAAAAGCATTAAGGTAATTCATCCACGTTGCCGCCTGTGGCAATGCAAACGAGGATGCTAAAATTTCACGAGATGGTTTAAATGAGTTGGTAATCAACCACACAAACGGAAAAATTGTCGTGAAAGCCCAAGCAATCAACACGAAATATGTAAGAGCTTTACACGTATATTTTGCCGTATGTTTCTGCAAATCTTTTTTCATCGTCTCATCTCACTCCTATCTCTTAAAAAATGGTTTGCAAGTTTTGACACTACAATACCGATAATAACAATTAACAGTGCAATAGCAGCACCGTAATCGACATTTTCCTCAATAAATGTAACCTGATACATATATGTTCCTGCAAAGTGTGTCAACCCTTTGGGCGCACCTTTAGGGGCAATTACCCACGGCAAATCAAACGCCTTAAGTGAACCCGTGATAGCAAGAATGGTGCAGGTACAAATGACACTACGCAAAAGTGGCAGTGTAATATAAAACACCTTTTTAAAGCCTGTGGCTCCGTCGAGGGAAGCCGATTCAAATATCTCGGTGGAGATGTCGTTGATACCTGTCAGCATCAGCACAAAATAAAAGCCGACATAGCTCCAAATAATGGGAATTGATATCATACCAAGTGCCATTTGGTCAGATTTCCAATTGACAGGGTCGCTACCCAATTGTGTAAGAATTTGATTGAACATGCCTCCATAATATGCATAAAACAAGTTGAACATCAAACCAATTGCTGTTGCTGAAATGACAATTGGAAAAAAGTATACCGTCTTAAAAAACTTTTGACCCCACTTAACAGTATCTACCAAAATGGCAAGCACAAGTCCAATGCCCACTTGAAATACAACGGTTAAAACCATAATGATAGCAGTATTTTTCAGAGCAGTCAATATTTGGGTATCTGTGAACATTCGCTTGTAGTTAAAAAGACCAATAAAACGGTCCCTATTTCCACTAAGTCCCTTGATGTCAAACAAGCTGTTGACAATATTTGAAGCAAACGGATAATACAAAAAGACCAACAAGATTGCTAAGGCAGGGCCAATCAGCCAAAGCAACATTTTTTTGTTTTTATAAAGCATAGGATACTCCTTTTTTCGGTACACATCATCTGTGTAGTTCTTTGCGTGGTTTGGGAGTCTCCCCCTTCCACAACTCGTTTCCGATGATATATAAAAGGGCTTCAAACACGCTGCTTGAAGCCCCTTTGTGTTTATTTTACGCTTGTGTAAATGTCAATGACATTTTCCAATACTTTCTTTGGTTCTTTGGTTCCTTCTGCCATACCACCTACTGCAGTAAGCCATGCCGACCATGCTTCGCCCGAAATGCGAGAGTCAATTGGCAAATCTACACGATCGCCTGCTTTAACAAAGGTATCCCAGCCAGTTTGGTCAAGCAACGTCATTTTCTCAGGAGGTGTTAACTCACAAGGAGCAACAGTTGTAATTTTTCCAAGGAACTCAGGAGTGGAAACCATTTCAACAAAGTCTACACAAGCTTGACGTTTGCTTTCGTCATCCCATGCTTTTTTGGTGATATACCAACCACTTGTAAAGCCAGCGACTATATCTTTGCTATCTTTTTTTGTAATAGATGGAAATGCCATCGTAACTACGTTTTCTTTGTCTGTAATGCCGCCCATAAACCATGAACCGTCTATTTTCATTGCGGCTTTTTTGCTGTAGAACATTTCAGCCGTCAATGGATCGGTGGTTGCATTTAGGTCAACTGGGAATGCACCTGCATCGTACAGTACTTTAAGTTGTTCCATACCTTTAATCCAGCTTGCTGGAATTTCTCCTGCCTTAGTTGGTACTGCTTTGTGATCCTCAATACCACCAGCCGCAAGCACTAAATGTTCAATCATGTAATGCGGTACGTCGGAGAAGCTCACTGCAAATGGAACTATGTTATTTTTCTTAAAGGTGGTCACAGCGGTCATCAGTGAAGCCCAATCAGTAGGCAATGCCAAACCGTATTTGTCGAACAAATCTTTGTTGCAAAATAGTGCCTCATAGAAACCACGAGTTGGCACAGCATATTCTTTTTTGTCTGGTGCTTTTGTGAAAGCATGAGGATATAAATGCTTTACATAATCCGGGAACTGTGAACGAATGGTTGCAACGTCTACAAAGCTTCCGTTTTTGACAAGCTCATCACTGTTTGCATCTGTGAAATACAAGATGA
>JBAQWI010000085.1:0-15825 GCA_049298835.1 Oscillospiraceae bacterium | reverse complement strand
GTCTTTTTTTACTGGGCGGTTTGCTTTTCCCTTGTTAACCCCCTTGCTTTGCTATACCATTTTTTTTACTACTAAAATTTGTTTAACTTTCTTCATTTAACTACTTGACTTTCTTTAGCAGGTTTCTAAACAGATTTCTCTGTGTTGACGTCATAGACGTTTAGTGTTAATCTATCTCTTTAGTTAATATAAATTATATAATCTACGATAATCCCATAATAAGTTTAGGGATTTTTATTTCTCTAGCTTCATGAAATAATTTCGTATGCTCCTCACTTCTGCCAACTAAAGCATGTCCAGAAGCAGAATTATCAGAAACACAAAGCAGTACAAGTCCTTGTTTTTGTATCAATTCCATGCATCTTAAAAATGAAGCTGTCTCCATTTCAATAAGTTCACTACCCATTTGTTTTATATCATCCAAATGATAATATTCACCAAAAATAGTATCAGTACAGTAAATAACTTTTTCTTTAATTGGAATATTCAATTTTTTAGAAACACTACGTATTTTTTCTTGGCATTTTGGATCTGGATAAACTCTTTTACGATAATTCTCTGTTGTAATTTTTTCATATAGATATAAAGAACCACCATCACCTGCTATTGAATACTTTGAAGTAACAATATCTCCTAGATTTATATCACTACATAATGCACCTACTGCACCGATGAAAATTATATTATTGCACTTAGCATTTCCAAGAATTAGGCAACAATCAATCATATTTCCAGCCCCGCTAGCAGTCTGAATATATCCATATTTTTTACTGTTAACGTTTACTTCATATCCACAAAAATACGGTCCTTCACAAGTTACCGTAATTAAAGCATTAAAATTTTTGAATATTTTCTCTGGTTTCCAAGATGGTGCAACAATTATAGCGTCATAATCGGCATTGCTCTCAATGCCATAAACCACTTTTAACATGTCAACAGTTGGATTGTACTCATTAAATTTTTCTTTAATTTGTTTGTATAAACTCATATTTTAATCTCCTATTATATAAATGACGTTATTCTAAGTATTTCTCGAATTCATCAATCTCACCTTTGGTAAGCACGTTACCTTCAATGTTGCCTGTGGAAAATTTTTTCAAAGCTTCCTTACGAGTAATGTCATAGAAGTTCGCCATGTCCTCAATATACTGAATATCAGCATCTGTTAAATGGGTATACTCAACTTTTGTTTGTTCAGTTGTTAATGTTACCATTTTATTCCACGTCATTTTCTTTATAATATATCATTTTAAATCTAGTTTTTCAAGTGCTATTTCTTCACTTTTTCTTACAAAATCAATGCTTTCTTTTGCAAGTTCCTTTTCAAGACCCATTGAAACAAGTCGACGTATTAAAGCTGAATTTGAAATATGCTTTTTGCTTGCTAACGTGTTTATTATATTAAACATTTCGTCATTCATTTTAATGGGTACATAATTATTTGCAGGCAATCAGTATGTTCCTCACTTTATTTTTCGAAATATTATATAAATAATCCTTTCATTTAAATATTTAAGGTAGCAGTCCAATTGAATTGCTACCTTTTTCACTCCTAATTAACTTTTCGACTCACTTTTTTCATATGTACGCTACATATTTCAATTATAATACGATAATAATAGTATTAATTTTAACTAAAGATAAATTATCAACCACACATAATAAATATTCATAAATCAGCCCTATTGAAAATGGAATACTTCTTAACCAGTGATACTGCTCTTTTTTCTAGCTGTCTGAAAGTAATGCTTTTTCACAGCTTAATCTATCCTAGTTACCCAAGGAACAATGGTATATTGTTGACACTTGTTTTATAAAATACTATAATCAATTTGTATCCAAAAAAGCATTGAAAGGATTATTTCAATTACACTTATTAACATAGTAATTTTCCTATTTATAATACTTGATAAGAAATGCACCTTTTTTAATAATGCACAAAATCAAGACAATTTTCTTGTTATAATTATCACATTGTTAAAAGTTTGTCAAATTCTCATTTTTTATTTGACATTGAATGTTGCCTATGTTAAAATATTAACAAGCAAGAAAGAATATTAAAAAACTTCTTTCATCTTGCTAAATTAAATTGCACACACTAAATACATCCACAAATATTTTAAAATTAAAATAAGGAGAATAAATATGGAAAACAATAAGATTTATCCAATTGTAGACGGCGTTCCAATGCTAGAACAAGCAATTGAACGAGTGAAAGAAGCGCAAAGAATTTTTGCTACCTACACACAAGAACAGGTGGATAAAATTTTTCTAGCAGCTGCATCTGCTGCAAACAAACAAAGAATTCCTCTTGCTAAAATGGCTGTTGCTGAAACTGGAATGGGAATTGTAGAAGACAAGGTAATTAAAAACAACTATGCTGCTGAGTATATATACAACGCTTACAAGGACACAAAAACTTGTGGTATTATCGAAGAAGATAAAGCTTATGGTATACAAAAAATTGCTGAACCAATTGGTGTTATTGCTGCAGTTATTCCAACAACTAACCCAACTTCTACCGCTATTTTTAAGACACTGCTTGCTCTTAAAACTAGAAACGGTATCATTATCAGCCCACATCCACGTGCAAAAGATTGTACAATTGCGGCTGCTAAAGTTGTATTAGAGGCGGCTGTTTTAGCTGGTGCTCCAGAAGGCATTATTTCTTGGGTTGACGTTCCTTCTCTTGAAATGACCAATATGGTTATGAAAGAAGCTGATATTATTTTGGCAACTGGCGGACCTGGTATGGTTCGTGCAGCATATTCAAGTGGTAAACCAGCTCTTGGCGTAGGTCCTGGTAATACACCTGCTATAATTGATGACACTGCTGACATACTTCTATCAGTTAGTTCAATCATTCACTCAAAAACTTTTGACAACGGTATGATTTGTGCTTCAGAGCAATCTGTTATCGTTATGGATAGCATTTATGCAAAAGTTAAAAAAGAGTTTGCTGACCGTGGTTGTTACTTCTTAAATAAAGAAGAAACTGAGAGTGTTCGCAAAACAATCTTAATTAATGGTGCGTTAAACGCAAAAATCGTTGGACAATCTGCTCATAAAATTGCTGAGCTTGCTGGCTTTGAAGTTCCAGTTGCTTCAAAAATTCTAATTGGCGAAGTTACAAGTGTTGAACTATCAGAAGAGTTTGCACATGAAAAACTATCTCCAGTTCTCGCAATGTATAGAGCAAAAGATTTCGCTGAAGCTTTAGTAAAAGCAGAACATCTAGTTGCAGACGGCGGTTATGGACATACTGCTTCCGTTTACTTGAATGCATTGACTGAAAAATCTAAAATTAGCGAATTCTCTTCAAGAATGAAAACTTGTCGTATCCTTATAAATACACCTGCTGCTCATGGTGGTATTGGTGATATATATAACTTTAAACTTGCTCCTTCACTAACTTTAGGCTGTGGTTCTTGGGGTGGAAACTCTGTTTCAGAGAACGTAGGCGTTAAACATTTAATTAACATTAAAACAGTTGCTGAAAGGAGAGAGAATATGCTTTGGTTCCGTACACCTTCAAAAATATACATTAAAAAAGGATGTCTACCTGTTGCTTTATCCGAGCTTAAAGATGTTTTAGGCAAAAAGAAAGTATTCGTAGTTACTGATTCCTTCCTATATAACAACGGTTATACTACTGCAATTACTGACAAATTAGACGAGATGGGTATTAAACATACAACATTCTATGATGTTGCTCCAGACCCAACACTTGCTTGTGCTAAAGAGGGCGCAGCTGCAATGAGATCATTTGAGCCTGATTGTATTATCGCACTTGGTGGTGGTTCTGCTATGGACGCTGCTAAAATTATGTGGGTAATGTATGAGCATCCAGAAGCTGATTTCATGGATATGGCTATGCGTTTCATGGATATTAGAAAACGTGTTTATACCTTCCCTAAAATGGGTGAAAAAGCTTACTTTATCGCAGTACCAACTACAGCGGGTACAGGTTCTGAAGTAACACCTTTTGCTGTTATCACAGATCAAGATACTGGTGTTAAATATCCACTTGCTGACTATGAGTTAATGCCTAACATGGCAATCATTGACGCTGATATGATGATGAATGCTCCAAAAGGATTGACAGCTGCTTCAGGCATTGATGCTGTTACACATGCACTAGAGGCATATGCTTCAATGCTTGCAACTGACTACACTGACGGTCTTGTACTTCGTTCATTAAAGATGATTTTTGAATACCTTCCAGCTGCTTACAACGATGGTCCAAATGATCCTATTGCTCGTGAGAAAATGGCAAATGCAGCAACTATGGCTGGTATGGCATTCGCAAATGCATTCTTAGGTGTTTGTCACTCTATGGCACATAAATTAGGTGCGTTCCATCACCTACCTCATGGTATTGCAAATGCGCTTATGATTGATGAGGTTCTTCGTTTCAATGCAAACGAATGTCCTCTAAAAATGGGTACATTCTCACAATATGACCATCCTCATACAATGGCTAGATATGCTGAGATTGCAGATTATCTAGGTCTTAAAGGCAAAAATGATGCTGAAAAACTTGAAAGTTTAATTAAAGCAATTGATGAGTTAAAAGAAAAAGTTGGCATTAAAACAACTATTCAAGAATATGGCATTGACGAAAAAGATTTCCTTGACCGACTAGATGAAATGGTTGACCAAGCATTTGACGACCAATGTACTGGTGCTAATCCACGTTATCCACTAATGAGTGAAATCAAACAAATGTATTTAAATGCATATTATGGTAAATAAGAAGGAGGCATTATTATGAATCTCGACAAAATTATTGCTGTAAGAACATCAAAGACTATTTATCGTGATGGAGATAAAGTAATCAAACTTTTTGATGCAGATTATTCAAAATCTGATGTTTTGAATGAGGCATTAAACCAAGCACGTATTGAAGAAACAGGTCTTCTTGTTCCAAAAGTTTTGGAAGTTACAAAAGTAGGAGATAAGTGGGCAATTGTTACTGAATTTATTGAAGGCGAAACTTTAGCGGAACTTATCAAGAAAAATCCTGAGAAAAAAGATGAATACCTAGAGATGCTTGTAGATTTACAAATGCAAATCCACGAAAAAAAATCTCCACTTCTTAATAAGCTAAAAGACAAAATGAAACGCAAAATTAATCAAACTGCGCTAGATGCAACTACTCGTTATGAAATGCATACTCGTCTTGAATCTACGCCTAAACATGATAAAGTTTGTCATGGCGACTTTAATCCTAGTAACGTAGTTATTACTGCTGACGGTTCTGCTTACGTTTTAGACTGGGCACATGCGACACAAGGCAACGCTTCTGCAGATGCTGCTAGAACTTATCTACTATTCTGGTTAAGCGGCGACATTTCTGGTGCTGACAAATATATGAATTTGTTCTGCCAAAAGAGCGATACTGCAAAACAGTATGTACAGCAATGGCTTCCTATTGTTGCAGCTTCACAATTAGTTAAAGATAAAAAGGAAGAAATTGAATTCCTAATGCGTTGGATTGATGTTGTTGAATACGAATAAAAATATTTGGAGGTAGCATTATGCGCATTACAGTTTGTATTGGCAGTGCTTGCCATGTAAAAGGTTCAAGAGACAAATGATATTTTTTATAACATAACCACTAAAAAAACAGTTGCATACCTGAATTGGTATGCAACTGTTTTGACGTAGTCAAGCAAAATTTAATTATGTCTTAGCTATGGGAAATTAGAAATAATTAATTATCAAATTGGTAAACGTAACACTCAAATCAATCAAAGAAAAAATCTCACATTAAGAACTAGAATTAAGAGATTAACGAAGAAATCTATTTGTCTTCCTGCTCGTTAATCAGTTTATCCTTATTTATTGTGCAACGTTGCAAGAACCATCTCTAAGTTTTTGACCACCAGAGCCCATTCCACGTCCACCACCGTTTTTACCTTTGCCTATGCATGTTCCATTAGAACCAAATTTTGCACCCATTTTCCGACCAATTTTTGCAGCTCCTGTTCCATCACAAACTGCTTGATTTTCTTCTATTGCTTTGATTATAGTATCTGCTTTTTCCTGTGTTATTTCGCCATCAACAACCTGAGCATTCAATTTACTTTTTTTCATCTCAAGGTTTTCTTTTTTAAATCGATCTAGATTTCCTGCTTCTTTTGCAATCGTGCCATAAGTTTTGCCAGTTTGTGCTCTTTCATCTATTACGCTTTGAACTGTTCTGTTTGTGATACCTGCAACTGCTTCAGCAGGGGTATTATATGTAGATGCTGCAAATGCTGTTGAAGATGTTGAGCTAATTGCAAGTACCATTGTGCCTACTGCAATCACTTTCTTTAAAATTGTCATTGTCATGACCTCCTGTTAAATTTGTTTTATTTCACAAATTGTTTTCTGTGATGGTTATATAATACCTTTGGACTATGGCAAAACTATGTTTTTTTTGTAATGGTTTAATGTTTTTGTAATGCACATTAAGAAAGTGGACTACTATTAAGTAGCCCACTGACTTTATAGATAAAATATGAATGTTGCTCCTTTACCTTGCTCACTTTCACAAATTAAGTTTATATTATGCCTTTGTGCAATTTGTTTTGCAATCGCAAGCCCTAATCCTGTGCCAGTCTTATTGTGTTCAGACCGTGATTTGTAAAATCTGTCAAAAATATAAGGAAGTTGCTCTTTTGAAATACCAATGCCATAATCACGCACCGTAAGTACATTTTCATTGAAATGCACATCTATTATATCATCTTCACAAGAAAATTTAATTGCATTATCCATAATTACCATAAGCATTTGCCTTAGCCTTGCGTAATCACCTTGGATTTTTACTTGTGGATTTTCATACATTGATTTTATTGTTACATTTTTTTTATTTGCAAGATGAGTGGCACTTCTTATCACATCATCAAGCACATCGTAAAGTGATATATCCTGTTTCTCTATCATAAAATCTGTGTTTTGCAGTTTTGATAAGTCTAACAAATCACCCACGAGCCTTCCCAGAAACTTTGATTCACTCAACATTTGCTTATAATAGTTATCAATCATTTTAGGATCAGTAACAACTTTATCTACCAAAGCCTCTAAGGAACCTCTCATAACTGCCACAGGTGTTCTTAATTCATGGGAAATATTTGCAATAAAATCACCCCTCATCTGCTCAAACTTGTCACTTTGTAGACTTGCCTCATGAAGTCGATTTGCTAACAAATCTAATGTGTTTGATAGTTGTCCAATTTCATCGTTTTGTCTAATATTATTTTTAGCTGTATAATCCCCATTTATTAATTTTAATGCTGTGTCTCTCATTTTTCTAAGTGGCTTTGTAAACGAATAGGATAAGCCTACAGATAAAAATAATACAACAATAAATGCAATCAATCCACTTATTCCAAGTATAATAAGCCCTTGGGATATTGCATCATTTATGTCTTTTATTGGAGAATGAAGAAGAACTACCCCTACTATACCATCATTACTGTTTTTAATTGGTACCCCAACTGTCAGGGTCAGTTCAGTCATAATATTGCTAAAATCCTCACTAAAAGTTGTTTCACCAGAAAAGACATCGCTAATAATAATATCAGCATTTGGGGGAAGATCAGAATATGTGTAATTATTATTCATGGTGCCATATGCTTTTCCAGACGTAATGAGATTTTTATTAATATCTATTATCCAAACATCAGTTCCAGCAATATCATCAATAAATTTAAGATATGCTCCATATCCGCCATTTTTACCCATGCTTTTTTGTCCATAATTATTTTCTAGGCTGTCACCTTGATCGAAATAATCAGAGAGAGTATCTGCAATGCTGTTTGCATGTTTTAGGAGCTCTTGCCTATGCACCTTTACATTATAATTTTCAAATAGGACCATGAAAATTCCGCCAACAATCAAAGCAAAAAGTAAAATTGTAATACCAAAATACAAGGAAAGTTTTCTTGCAATCTTTTCTTTAATCATATTCTTTAACCTCAAACTTGTAACCGACACCCCAAATAGTTGCAATTGACCAAGTTTCATGTTGGAATTCATCAAGTTTAGCTCTAAGTCGTTTAATGTGGCTATCTACTGTTCTGTTATCTCCAAAATAATCATACCCCCACAGAGAATTGAGTAGATTATCCCTTGAAAAGACCTTGTTTTTATTTGTTGCCAGTGTCCAGAGAATTTCTATTTCTTTTTTTGTAAGCGTTACAAAAGTGTTATCAATAGCTACGGTATAATCCTCCAAATTGATTTTGAGATTTTCAAATTCACAAATTTGTGCATTTTTTTCATCTTCTCTACTGATTCGCCTTAAAATAGCCTTAACTCTTGCCATCACTTCACCCGGAGAAAATGGCTTTACAATATAGTCATCTGCCCCTATTTCAAGGCCCATGATTTTTTCAAAATCTTCACCACGAGCAGTAATCATAATAATTGGCACATTCGATATTTTTCGTATTTCACGGCAAAGTTCAAAGCCATCTTTCTCAGGCATCATTACATCTAATAATAATATATCTGGTTTTTCTTTTTCAAATTTAATTAATGCTTCGTTTCCATTAAGTGCAGCAATAGGTTTATATCCATCTTTTATTGCATATTGCTCTAATATAGAAATAATTTGCTTATTATCATCAACAATTAATATTTTTTGCATTTATGAAGTCCTCCTATTTATACACATAACTAGAGATTATATAAATTCATCCCACTTATCTAAACTCAAGAATACATTATATTTTATTTTCTTGCAATATATTTAATTAAATTTTAAATTTGATTGACAAAATATTCCAATAGTGATATAATATAGATATCTCTTTGCGCTGCATATAAAGCTACAGTACAAACTGAGCAGGCGATGAACCTATACAATGGGTTCGTGGGGCTGGGCTGGAAACAGCAACAGATTGAATTACTTCACATCTGTGGGACAGTAGTATGTTCCATAGGTGTTTTTTTGCACCCTTTTTTGGAACATAGACTGGATATGTCTAATTAATTTGACAGTATGGGGTGCCATAGAGCTATCTTAACAACCGCTAAATGCGATAAGGAGGTAACTTTTATGACAAAACAACCAAACAAAAAAATCAAACACGACTCTGCTAATCTGCAATTCAAAAGTTCATTATACCTGTACAGCAGAGAGTGGCAGACTCCTCAAAAAAGGCAAATCTATTTAATCAAAATGCTCTATTATCAATAGCATAATACATTTAGAAGTTGAAATTGCTGCAGTATCCGTGCTAAATATGAGTAAAGAAACATAAAATTTTTGAGACAGAGGAGTAAACATATGAACAATCCATTTATAAAAATAGAAAATCTTTCGAAAATATACACATCAGGTGAAGAAACATTAAGAGCAGTTGATAACATAAGCCTACAAATTAATGAGGGCGAAATTGTTACAATACTTGGCCCATCAGGAAGTGGAAAATCTACGTTAGTTAATATGATTGGTGGAATTGATACGGTCGATGAAGGAATAATCATAGTTGACGGAGAAGAAATTTCATTGCTGAAAAACAGTAAATTGACTAATTATAGGCGTGAAAGCATTGGGTTTGTATTTCAGTTTTACAATTTGATTTCAAACTTAACCGTATACGAAAATGTTGAGGTAGTATCAGATATTTGCAAAAACCCACTGAATATTGATGACTTACTTGTGACTCTAGGCATTGCACACCTTGCAAAACGTTATCCTGTTGAATTATCTGGTGGACAGCAACAACGTGTTGCGATTGCAAGAGCATTTGTGAAAAATCCAAAGCTTTTATTATGTGATGAGCCGACTGGAGCTTTAGATTATAAATCCTCACTAGATATACTAAGACTGATTAAGGAAATAAATGAAAAGTATCATACCACCATTTTAATTATTACACACAATAGTTCTATTGCAAATATGTGCAACAGAACCATTAAAATAAGTGGTGGAAAAGTTACTTATAATAAGACAAACGAAACTATTATTCCTGTTGAACAGATTGAATGGTAGGGGATAATATGACAATTAACAAACGCGTTAAAAGAATTTTTATGGAACATAAAGCAACATACATAGGAATGGCGATATTAATTATTTTGTCTACAAGTTGCTTTCTAGGACTTAAAACTGCTGCTTCTAGTATAAGTAAAAATGTTGATGAAAATAGAATAGAAGCAAATGTCGAGGATGCAAACTTCTCCTTTTCAAAGGAATTAACGGAAACGGAAATTACAAAGCTTGAACCTGATTTTAACCTTGCTATTGAGAAAAATAAGCAGATTGAATTTGATTACAACAATGCGGTACTAAGAATTCGCCCTGAAGCCAAGAGAATAAATAAAGCAGCAAACTATGATGGAGAGTATCTAAAAAATTCTAATGATATCATGGTAGATCGCTTTTTCTATGAAGCGCAAGATTTGAAGTTTGGCGATAAAATACAAGTCAATGAAAAAGAGTATAACGTTTGTGGTGTGTTCACAACGCCAGATTATCTATCTTTGTTGAAATCCAAAACTGATTTCATATCAGATGGAAACAAGTTTGGACTTTGTCTGGTGAGTGAAAGTACGTTTGAAAAACTCCAAAATGGCACTGAAACCACAAATTATAGCGTTGTTTTCAATGAAGATAACAAAGATAATTTTAGAAAAGAACTAGCAAAATCAGGAGTTGTTATAGGATGGACAGACAAAGATTCCAATATTAGAATTACTACATTTGATGGTGAAATTAGTGCAATTATTATGTTAAGTCGTATTGCGCCGCTGTTTATATTAATCATTAGCAGTTTAATTATGGCTGTAGTTCTTAATCGAATGCTCCAAAAAGAATATGTTTATATAGGCACATTAACAGCATTGGGGTATAGGAAACGAGAAATAACTCGACACTATTTAATGTTACCAATGGTTGTTTCTATTGCTGGTTCATTGATTGGAATCGTAATAGGTTATTTCTTAACAGGTCCTTTTTCTGGTGTATCTTCAGTGGAGTATAGTATTCCAAAACCTATATTTTATTATCATTGGGAAGATATCGCTCTTATATTGCTTGTCCCTTTAATACTTAATACGCTTGCTGCACTTTTAGCCGTAAAGCAAGCACTTCATGTGAATATTGTCGCACTATTAAAATCAAATGCAGGCAAGCTGAAAAAAGGCGCAATGACAAGGTTTGTTCCCCACAAAAAGGGTTCATTTAAGCTAAGGTTCAAACTAAAAGAAATGATATCAAATATTCCAAGAAGCCTTTTAATGATTGTTGGAATAGCTGCCGCCTCGATGTTTTTACTGACTGGATTTATGTTTAATGGTGCAATTGATTTTCTGTTTAAAAGTAACTTTCATGAAATGTTTGGCTACAACTATCAATATGTTTTAAACCAACCGCTTACTGAAAATAACACAAAAGGCGAACCATATATGGCATCAAGTTTTGATTATATCAAGGACAAAAAAACATTAGGTTTTACGATTTTTGGAGTTGCAGATAATTCAAAATATATTAAGTTATATGATGACAATAAAAACCCAATATCACAGGATAAAACTGTAATCACACAAAGTGTTGCAAATCGTTTGGATATCAAAAAAGGTGATACAATAACCATTAAGAATAACTCTAATTTAAAGGAATATGAAATAAAAATTGATGATATATGTGACATTTCCTACAGTGAAAATGTCTACATGCCACTAAATAAATTAAATAAAATCTTAGAATTACCTGAAACTATGTATGTTGGTTTATACTCTAATAAACTACTTGACGTGGATGAAAAATTGGTAACTGATATTCTTACAATTCAGGATAGCAAGGCAGGACTTGAAACTTCAATAGCAGCATTTAAAGTGTTCTTATATATATTGGCATTTGTATCAGCAGTAGTTGGTATCGTTGTTGTTTATATTGTAACGGTTATGCTTATTGAAGAGAATAGGAAAAATATCTCTATGCTAAAAGTCATTGGATATCATAATAGGGAGATTTCAAGGTTACTTTTAAATTCAACATCTGCATTGGTATGGCTGGGCTTTATCATTGCAGTGCCAATGACATTTACCGTTATTCAAGCATTTTTTAATATGCTCACCGAAAATATGTATTTTTCGTTTGATGTGAAACTAAAGTTATGGCAAGGTGTTAGCGCATTTGCATTTATATTAGCAACTTACTATATAACTTTGTTTTTTGCTAAGAAAAAGATATTAAACATTAATATGGCAGAAAGTTTAAAAGCAAGGGAATAACAGCATTATTGTACAGAAGTAATCTAGTCTAACTATTATATAAAAAAGGCACTACAGTATTAACCAACTGTAGTGCTTTTTTTGCAAGTAAGATAGTGTTTTGGGGGGTTACACTTAATTTTGAATAAAACAATGATGCGCAAAAAGAAGTTGAAAATAGGCAACAATAGGTGTATTATATATACAGTAAATATTTTCCTTTGAAAATTGTTGCTTTATACAATGCAACAATAAAAGAACCACAGGGTAAAATAGTTTTAGCAGTAGCGTTGAAGACATAGTTTACGACAAAATCAGTTATAATGAAAAGCGAGGATACAAAAATGAGTAAAATTAATTTTATGTTACAAGTAGAGGATTGCAAATTAAATGTTACAGATGTTGAAAATAAAAATTCTGATACAGTTGTTGTAGTTTTACATGGCGGACCTGGAAGTGGGGCACAGCCTGTAATGGATTTACCTGCATTTCAAGAGCTTGAAAAGAGTTTTTCAATGATATATTTTGACCAAAGGGGAAGTGGAAATTCGGAATATGCCTTATCAAAAAAGCTATCAATTGAGCAAATAACCGATGATGTGAAAGCAGTGGTTGATTATGCAAAGGAAAAATATAAGGGTAAGCATATATGTCTCTGGGGTGGTTCCTTTGGCGGATTACTGGGGCTGTTGTTTATGCAACGATATGAAAATGCAGTTGAAAAAGCTGTTTTTTCTTCTCCATCAATTTGTCCAGGTCGAAAAGAAGACGCCACCTCTCAATTTAGGTTTTTCAAAGAGGTGTTTTCAAAGCTATTACCAACAGACATTCTAAATAAAACAGCTGAATTTGACGAGAATACTGAAAGTCTTTCAAATTTTTTATCTATGACAGAACTCACGCAATGGTTGGCTGAAAATAAGGTTATCGAAGGGTGTGAGGGCTTTTGGCATGGGCACGCGATGCGTGATTGGTTTTTCAATTGTGATATGCGCTACGCCTTAAAGGACATAAAGATTAAAACGCTATTTTTAGTTGGTGAGGAAGACCCTGTCTTGCCATCAGCTTCCTTGATTGATGCAGTTAAAAAATTTAATAATCCTCTCATTGAATTAAAAGTATATTCACCTTGCGGTCACGCAGTTTTTGAAGATTGTAAGGATGAGTTTTGCAAAGAATGTGTTAGGTATTACGAAAATTAGCCAAAGATAAAATAACTGGTTACAATTTACTATAGAAAACTTAATGGCATAATAGGATATTTATATTTTGTAAATTATGGAGGCTGTATAAAAATGAAAAAGACCAACATAGTATTGCTTTGCATTTTGCTGCTGCTACTTACTCTAGTAGGATGTTCTTCTGATGAGTCTGTGATATTTGAAGAGGATATGCTGATACAAAATAGTACCTCTTTATCTGAAAAGATGGCTAAGGGTGAATTTGAAGAAGTGGTAGTTCAATTTTCTGAAAAAATGAAAAAATCACTAACTGTAACAGGTTTAAAGGCGTCTTATAATGGAGTAGTTGCAGATATTGGTGAATTTGTGGAGTTTAACTCTGCTACTTTCTCAAAAAAAGGCAAAATTGCAACTGTGGATGCTATTTTGGAGTATAAAGAAAACGGAATAAAGGTTTCTTTTTCCTACAACACAGAAAACGAGATTGTTGGACTTTGGATAAACTATGCCACTATTAAAAAAGATTTAGTGCATAATGCTACCTATAAAGAGATTGCAATATTAATTGGCAATGGCGAAAATAAGCTTGACGGAATTCTATGCCTACCAAAGATAGATAAAGCTGTAGATGTTGCAATTTTAGTTCAAGGCTCTGGACAAAGTGACCTAAACGAAACTATTGGGACCGCTTCAAACGTTCCTTTTAAGGATATTGCCATAGGTTTGGCGGAAAAAGGAATTGCTTCAATTAGGTATAACAAAAGATACTATCAATACCCAAAAACTGCTACAGAGGAAATGACCATATATGACGAAGTGCTAAATGATGTAAAAGATGCAATCAATTTTGCAGGGAATAACGAGCACTCTAAGTTTGAAAGAATAACAATAATTGGGCACAGTTTAGGAGGTATGCTTGCACCAAAAATTGCGCAAGATAATCCAGCTGTTGATAAAATAATATCCCTTGCCGGCTCTCCAAGAAAGCTTGAGGATATAATCCTTGAACAAAATAAAGATGTACTAAAAGGCATGACAGATAAAACACAGACTCAAAAAGATAAACTGTTGAATCAAGTTCAGCAAGAGGTTGGGCGTGTAAAAAATCTTAAAAAGGGTGAAAAAGGGAAAGCAATATTAGGTGTTCCCAGTTTTTATTGGTATAGTCTAAATCAAATAGATTCAAAAGAAATTGCACAAAACCTTGAAATTCCGATGTTGTTTTTACAGGGCAAAGCTGATTTTCAAGTAAAAGTGAAACTTGACTTTGCAGAGTGGCAAGAAGCTTTAAAAGGAAAATCAAATGTTACCTTTAAAGGCTACCCAAATTTAAATCATTTGTTTATGAAAACCAACGGTAAAACTGACGTTAGTGAGTATAATATAAAGGGTGAGGTTGATAAAACAGTAATTAATGATATGTGTACTTGGATTGTAGAATAAAAAGGCGAACGAACGCTTAATATATGTGACAAAGTACAACATTAACAAAACTGTTTGACATTGTAACGTTACTTTGATAAGATGTAGAAGATAGGAGTAAATTATATGAATTTTATTATTGAGAAAAACAGGATTTATGTAAATAATGAGTCTAATCAAATGGTAGCGGAAGTTACGTTTCCAAACATCTCAGATGATGTTGTGGAGATTAACCATACCTTTGTAGACGATTCTCTACGAGGGCAAGGGGTTGCTGGTAAATTATTAGAAATGGCTACAAGTAAAATAAGAGAAGATCACAAAAAAGTCAAACCAACCTGCTCTTTTGCAGTTAAATGGTTTGAAAAAAATATAGCGTATCAAGATTTGTTGGCAGAATAATTATCCTCGCATTAGTACAAAGAATTAATAAAAACTTATAATAATTGATTACAATGTTATACTTATATGGTATAATATAAATATACATTATTATAAATTAAGTTAACCTTAACAATGTAAGAAAGAAGGATAGACAAATGATGAACAAAAAGATTGCCGAAATGCTAAACGAGCAAATTAATAAGGAATTATATTCGTCGTATTTATACCTAGATATGTCCAATTATTATACAGACCAAAATTTAGATGGGTTTGCAAATTGGTTTAAAATACAGGCAAAAGAAGAATTAGACCATGCGCTATTATTTATGACATACCTACAAAATTGTGACTGTACAGTTTCCCTTGGAGAGATAAAAGCTCCTGACTTAAAGTATACAAGCATCAAAGATCCTCTTGTAAGTGCTTATGCACATGAGCAAATGATTACACAATCTATTTATGATATTTATAGTGAAGCTCTAGCGCTTAAAGATTTTAATGCAACCCAATTTTTAGACTGGTTTGTAAAAGAGCAGGGTGAGGAAGAGAAAAATTCAAACGATCTATGTAAAAAATACGATTTGTTTGGTCATGATGCAAAAGGTTTATACATGATGAATGT
>JBAQWI010000084.1:0-1716 GCA_049298835.1 Oscillospiraceae bacterium | reverse complement strand
GCAGCTGTTTCGTCCCCGGGTGTCGACAAGCAGGAACTGACCTCAATCGCAGAAACCTATTCAGGTCCCGAAGTTCCTTAGCTCTACATCTGCGGCGATCACGATAATTTCCAGATGATACCTGTTGATGGTTCCGGGCAATTCGGTACACCGGGCATTTTCCAAAATGACCCGAACGTCAATATGTTCCCGTTCATCCAAGCTTACCAAAAAATCAATCAGCTTGAGGTAGCTCCGCAGTACGATCTGTCGTTGAACGAATTCTACGGCGTGGCGTTGGACAATCAGGAATGGACGACCCTCGGTGAAAAGCAAATGCTTGTCGGGACAGCCTCAAATGCAAATGGCGTCGTCATGAAATTGGCGGCCGTAAAAGACCTAGCGCATTGGAACTACAAACCGGAAGCCGCATTCATCTGGGATTTCTTCCAAGATTATCAGAGAAATACCGAGAATGACGAACTAATCATCAACAGTTCTGAAGAATAATCGTTTGAAACAGCAGCATCACTGATTTAAATTGAAAAAAAATGGACAAGCCCTTGAAGGAAGAGTTGGAAAATCCACTTTCTTCAAGGGTTTTTGTCATATTCAAATAACAATTATCGAATATATTGCTACTTGAGACATAAAATTCTGTATATATTTTGAAAAGAAGGGTATAATGAAAGCGTTACCTGATCAATGTGGAAGTAACATTACCTTATCCAATCGTTCAGGCTAACAACGACATAGGAGGCGGTTGCGATGACAATGAAGAAATTCCAAGTGGAGCTACCCGAAGATATGCTTGAAAAAATGAGAAAAGGGTATGCCGCTAAAAGAAGACAGGGCGGATACGATGTAAAAGATATCAGCGATGAAGATCTGGCTGAATATTTCATGGGTATGGGCTTAAATTATGTCGATAGAAAAATATCCGAAATTCTTGATAAAGAAAAAAAATAAAGAAGAAGAGAGAAGCGATCCCGCAAAGATTGCTTCTTTTTATTTAATTTGAAACTACAAGAAAAGAGGATAGGGCTTGCACAATCAAAAAATCCATGGTACAATGACTTTAACATTTTGTGAAGCGCAGAAAAGAATTGTTTCAAAACATTCCGATTCGTAACGTTAGCAACAATGTATCATAAAGTGCAAAACGCACGAGGAGGATTTTCAATTATGGAACAAGGTACAGTTAAATGGTTTAACGCAGAAAAAGGTTTTGGTTTTATCGAACGCGAAAACGGAGACGATGTATTCGTACATTTCTCAGCTATCCAATCTGAAGGTTTCAAATCTTTAGAAGAAGGACAAGCAGTAACTTTCAGCGTCGAAGAAGGTAACCGTGGACCTCAAGCAACAAACGTTACTAAAGCTTAATTCAAATTAAACTTATAGGAACCTGATCTTCGGATTGGGTTCTTTTTTTGACGAAAAATTGTAGAATAGCGCACGGGAAATAATAATTGTATCAGTATTGCGAATTTGTTTGCCATTTCGATTTGCATTATTGAATTAATCATGATACAATGAATTTAACATTTTGTTGGGTTAGAGAAAAGAATTGCATTACGAAAATTCCGATCCGTAGCGTTAGCAACAATGTATGATATATGTGCAATAGCACGAGGAGGATTTTCAATTATGGAACAAGGTACAGTAAAATGGTTTAACGCAGACAAAGGTTTTGGCTTCATCGAACGCGAAAACGGAGACGATGTATTCGTACAT
>JBAQWI010000083.1:0-16350 GCA_049298835.1 Oscillospiraceae bacterium | reverse complement strand
ACTAAGGGAATTAAGACTATGGTTGAAAACCACGGGTTTTTCTCACAAGATTCTGACAGAGTTGAAAGACTTGTAAATACTGTAGCAAACGAAAACTTTGGTTGGCTTTGCGATATGGGGAATTTCTTGTGTGTTGATGAAAACCCAATCACTGCAATTGGCAGAGGTGCACCATATGCATTTTACGTTCATGCAAAAGATTTTCACGTAAAAAGCGGTATGCTACCTAGCCCAGGCGACGGTTTCTTTAAGACTAGAGGTGGCAATTACGTTAGAGGTGCAATTGTTGGACATGGTGATGTTCCAGTAATGCAATGTCTTTCCGCTTTAAAAAGAACAGGATATGACGGCTATGTTGCAATTGAATTTGAGGGCATGGAAGAAACAATAACTGCACTTACAATTGGAGTAGCTAACTTAAAAAGATTTATTGAACAAGCATAATCACTAGATAAAATAAGCCCTTTGTTGTGTTAACAACAAAGGGCTTATTTCTTGTTTATTTTAGTTTTTTGAGCAGACCTTGTTGCGCAAATACATCGGTGCTGAAGAGAAACAGTGCATCGTCATAGCTTGAAACGTCTAAAACGTCATCAATGTCAGTGTTAATATAACGCAAGTCAACCAATGCAATTTCGCTGTAGTCATTTGCAAGAAATGGAGCAAAACTGTGTGCATAGGAGTCTTTAAATATAAGCAGACGCTTACCAGAAGTGCTTTTAGTTTTGATTGTGACAAGAGGTTCGTTTGAGCCAAGATAGTAAGCATACTTATCTTTTTTTGAGAGGAACTCATCAAAGTACACAGAGGGGCGTTCGGTTACTTGTTTGCCATTGGACACCAAAAATTTTTCAATCATATCAGTTTGATAAGCATTCATGCTGTCTGGAGTGATGGTATATACCCCCGACTTCGAGGAGAGAGTACCAATGAAGTCATCGCTTATAATATTGGTCGAAAAATCTACTACTTCACTTGTAGGAAGCTTCATTGTAGATGATAGCTGTTGGTAAGCAAGGAAGGCTCCGTGGGTTGTCCAATGGTGATCGGTACGATAATAAATATATTCGTCTTTATGGGCACGTAGCGTGTCATACAAAGGGACAGGTGTCACTTGCCCTTCCAGTTGTGAAAAGACTTTTTCAATGAAAGCTTTTTGATCCCATACTTGTGCAAAGTGTGGCAATTTCTCAGATTGTATTGCCGATGCACTTGGCACGAGCATTAAATATGAGGGCAGGTGATACTTCTCCATAAATGCCTTGATTCCGTTAATATTGCCGGTTACAATATCTTCATTCGGTGGGGCTAAATCAGACATCAGAGCGTCTTTACATAGGAATACACCGTTGCTCTCACGCTTGCCAATGGAATACTCCATAAAACTTTGAGCTGTAATCCAGTTATCACGACCAGCAAAATGATCATTGAGGTAGCTGTCTACCCCTTCCATAAAATCACCGTTCATAAGCGTTTCAACAGAAAGTTTAGGAAAACTTGAAAGATAGCGATTTTCACTTTCAGAGAAACTTTGCTTTGGCATAGCAAGGTTGATTATTATCAGTCCTAGCCACAGGGGAAATATAATTTTAAAAAACAATTTATCCATAGGTATACTCTTTCTAGTTAAAATCTAAAATATAAAAATGGGTTATATGTGCTGTTGACCAGATAAGCCACACACGCCAAAAACATCAACACATAACCGAGTGAAACACAAGCCAATAGTGGCTTTTTTGTAGAATTTTGGGCACGATCAAGTGATTTTTTAAACAAAGGAGTAGAAAAATAAATTGCAATAGCAAAGATAATTCCATAACCCAAAAGATAGTAAAATGCTTGTCCATTCCATAGGGGAACATCCAAAAATCCAAACATTCCTGCAAGATAGTTGCCCATTGCTCCTAAATCTTCAAAATAGAAGATGACCCAACTTATCATAATCAATAGCATGGTGTAGGTATGCTGCAAAAAGCGTGGGACTTTGTCCCAAAAACGAGATAAAACAAATTTTTCAAGAATTAACAAGGCTGCAAAATAAAGTCCCCAGAATATAAAGTTCCACGATGCACCATGCCAAAAGCCTGTGAGTGCCCAAACAACCAATAGATTGCGGAGTTGTTTGAGTTTTCCGAGGCGGTTGCCACCCATTGGAATGTAAACATAATCACGAAACCATGCGCCCAAGGTGATGTGCCAACGTCTCCAAAATTCTGTGATGCTACGAGAGATATAAGGGAAGTTGAAGTTTTCATCAAAGGTGAGCCCAAACATACGAGCAAGTCCGATTGCCATGTCTGAATAACCAGAAAAGTCAAAATAAATTTGAAATGTGTATGCTATGATACCAATCCAATAGAGTAAGACTGAAGCTTCGCCAGCCAAACCGCTAGAAATTTGGCTCCACAAAAACCCAACGTTGTTTGCAATTAGCACCTTTTTTCCAAGTCCAATCAAGAAACGTCTTGCGCCACAAGAAAGGCTATCCTTTGTAAGCCGATGTTCGTCAAGGTCGTTTTCCACTGTAACATAGCGAACGATTGGTCCAGCAATGATTTGTGGAAATAGGGTGGTATAGGTTAGATAATTATAGTAGCTTTTTTCGCAGGATGTAGTCCCACGGTAAACGTCAATTGCATAAGAAATCGACTGGAAAGAGTTAAACGATACGCCAATCGGTAAGATGATATTCATCACAGGGATACCACCACCAACCACGGCGTTTAGGTTGTCCACAAAGAAGTTAGTATACTTAAAGAATAGCAAAACGCCAAGATTGCTACAAACTGAAATCAGCATAAATATACGACGTTTTGTGGCATCATCTCGGTATTTTTCCATCATTCGCCCACAAATGTAGTCCTCTACTGAGAGCAAAAGCATGACGGGAATAAAGCGAATTTCGCCCCATGCGTAAAAAACCATACTTCCTAAAAACATGACTAAGTTTTTCAACTTTTTGGGTGCAATGTAGTAAAGAAGAAGGAGCAGAGGAAGAAAATAAAATAAAAAAGTAACACTGCTAAAAACCATTTGAAGCCTCCGTTGCTATAGGAAATTTTATTAAAAAAAGAAAGTTGCACGCCTATTTGAAGTTGAGCGTACAACAGACCATTTAATTTACCATTTAATTTTACAACCAAAACCATATGATGTCAATAGATATCATATGGTTACTAAAAAACTCCCTATTATATTGATAAATGGGGAATGGGAGAATCCATTTTTACGTTTGCGCCAACTATGCTTTTAACCGTTGCTTAAAATAATTTGCAAAAGAGCTCATTCATTTCGCTAAAGTCATTGATATACCAGTCAGCTAAAGTTTTAATGGCTAATTCATCATCCTGGGCTGATTTATCGTGAACAGCGACAACGCTAAAACCTGCTGATTTTGCAGTTGTAATGGCGTGTAGTGCATCTTCAAAAACAACAATATCTTTTGGCTGTGCACCAAACTTTTGCGCACATAAATGAAATATTTCCGGGTCATTCTTGCCTGTTTTCATGTCTTCGGCAGTGATAATAAAATCAAAATACTCTAACATATTAAGCCTTTTTAGTGCTGGCATTACGTTGTTTTTAGTAGAGGCGGTTGCAATGCACATAGGAATGTTGTTTTTCTTTAGCTTTTTTAAATAGTCCAACACAAAAGGTTTGAGCGTTACTTCGGTTTCATATTTATCAGAGCCCATTTGTGACATCTCAACCATGATTTCCTCTACACTTTGGGTGAGCCCAAACAATGTTTTGTACAAATCTATGGATTGTCGTATACTTAGTGATTTGACTTGCTGTCTAACCTTTGGGGTTGGGGTTTTCTCATAACGGGACAAAAACTCGATGTCTATGTTTTCCCAAACCCACATGGAATCAAGCAATGTGCCGTCTAGGTCAAATATAACGTATTTCATGATTTGGATACCTCTTTCGTTTTGGATTTTTCCTTGTCAAGACTTGACACGATAACAAGCAATATTCCTGATTTAACTTCTATGCTTGCAATATCATCCTCAAACTCATTGCTCACACCAGTAGGAAAAAGGTTTGTTAGCGTTGCATTGTCCAGTGTATATTTTAAACCTTTTAATGTAACACCGATAGATGTATCGGTGAACGAAAAGACTGAAACTGACCAGTTTTCTTTTTTGTCTAAGACAAGTTTGCTATCTTTAATGGCGTAAATATAGTTTTCATTATCTATCATTTGGCAAGATGCGCCTTGTGATGCAATAAAAGCACAGGTGCTAAAATTCGCCATTTGGTGGTCTAACCTTCCTTTGGTAGCCCCTAGTAAAAGGAAGTTATCAAACCCTTTGCTTAAACCATATTTCACCCCAAGCAAGGTATCAGTATCGTCTTTGTGGCACGGTGCAGTGATAATCTCAATATTTGAATCAAAATCACCATCGTATGAGTCAAAGTCACCCAATATAATGTTGGGTGTAATGTTGAAGTTTTGTGCGTGCTGATAGCCCTTATCACAAGCAATGATATAGTCACTTTTAGATAACTCGATATTACAGCAAACTGGCGAACCAGAGATAATAACGCATCTATTGTAAATAATAAACACCCTTTCTTATGAACGATAAAATGGGACATACCTACAAAACGTGGTATGTCCCATAAAATTATATCACAATTTTATTCAGAGCGCAATGCTTCAATGCCTCCTTTTTGGAAGCCATTTTAAATTATTAAAACAAATATAGTACAGCTATGTTATTGGGAAATGTTACAATTTTTTCTTTATTCTTTTGTGATATGATACAAAAATATAATAAATATAATATTATTATTGACAGTTGGATTAAATTTTGATATTGTTGTTTCAAAGGTTGGCACACTTTATAAAACAAAAGTGTCAAATAACAAACTGGAGGAAATAATGAAAAAATTTTTATCAGTAACACTAACACTTGCAATGGTTCTTTCACTAATGGCAGGATGTGCCGCTCCAAAAGAGTCTCCAAGCGCAGAATCAAAACCAGCAGGAACAGATGCACCAGCAGGTCCTGTGAAATTTTCAATGCTTTATTCCGATAATGCAACACTACCATTTAAAGCTGATTGGAAATCTGTAGTTGAAGCACAAAAAGCAGCAAACGCAGAAGTTACATTTGAAGTTATTCCAATTGCAGACTACCAACAAAAGGTATCTCTAGGGTTAAATACAGGTACATCACCAGAAGTCATTTTGTACCAAACAGTAACAAAAGGAGAGCTTGCTGCATTGGCATTAAACGGTGCAATTGCTCCAATCAGCGATTTCAAAGACCTAACTCCTAACTTTAACCAATTGGTAAAAGATTGGGGACTTGAAGAAGAGGTTAATAAATTAACTCTAAAAGACAATAAGAGATACTTTATGCCAGCTTTATTCGATAAACCTTTCTATGATGGCGGTCTTTTAATTCGTCAAGATTTACTTGAGAAATATAAACTAGAAGCACCAAAAACTTTTGAAGAGTTATATACTGTTTTAAAGAAATTTAAAGAAGCAGATCCTAAATCATATCCACTAACTACACTTGTTGAACCACGTGTTCTTTTCAGAATGACAATGCCTAGTTTTGGCATTTCACTAGGTAAGAATGCTTCTACAGGAACTCATGTACTTTCATGGGATTACGCTAAAAAAGAATTCTTTACTGGCGCAACAAGCGATCTTTACAAACAATATCTTTCATATTTTGCACGTCTTTATAAAGAAGGTCTATATGATCCTGAGATGGTGAATGCAGGCGATAAATGGACTAGTAAAATGGCAACAGGCACTTCCGCTGCATCATGGGCTTACTACGATCAAATCGGCGGAATTACTTCTAGTTCAAAAATTGAAGGCATTGCCTACAACATGCTTCCTCCTCTTGAGGGTCCAGGCGGCGCACATCATCAACCAAAGAGCAGAACAGCAGGCGGCGCATTGTTTACTAAAAAAGCAATGGAAAGACCAGATTTTGCTGAAATTGTAAAAGCAGTTGATAAAATGTTATATGAACCAGCAAATGCTAAAATGTGGAGTATTGGCTTCGAGGGCGAAACATACACTGCAGATGGCGATAAAATCACATATGCAAAAGAAATCGTAGAGTCCAAAAACGGTGTTTACAAAGAACTACAACTTAAATACGGTCTTGGTGTAGATGTACTACAACAAGTTTGGATGAACGAGAGAGAAATGACTAAATATGATGCAAACTATGCAGCTATCAATAAAACTGTTGCTGGAATGCAAGATGCAATTCAAGCAACCCCACCAACAGCTAAGTTTGATGATCTACAAGCTGAGCAAGCAGGCCTAATTCAAGCTCCTCTAGCAGATGCATTCGACGTATGGAACAACGATTTTATCACTGGCAAAAAGAGCCTAGACAAAGACTGGGATGCTTATGTTAAAGAAATGGAAAGCAAAGGCATTAACGACCTAGTAAAACTTTATAACGATAACCTATAATAATTGAATTTATTTGCAATAATAGGGGTGTAGTATCTACGCCCCCTATTGGTTTTAAAGAGGAGGAAAAGATGAGAACTACTTCAAAATCCAATTCCAATAAAATTTCTAATAAAAACTATTTGAGAAAATATTGGCAACTTTACGCAATGATGCTTTTACCACTTATTTATTTTATCGTGTTTAAATATCTACCAATGTTTGGTAACATACTTGCTTTTAGACGATTTAAGCCTGGCGTTTCTTCTTTTGGAACAGGGTTTGTTGGTCTTTCATACTTTAAGATGTTTATGGCAGACGCCTCTTTTTGGCGTGCTTTTTCAAATACATTATTACTTTCACTTTTTAATATAGTAGTTAACTTTCCAATCCCAATTATATTTGCTATTTTATTAAATGAGGTTAAAAACCGTAGATTTAAAAAATTTATTCAAACGAGCTCATATATGCCTCGTTTTGTTTCAACAGTAGTAGTTATCTCTATGCTTGGCGAAATTCTTTCACCAAGTTCAGGTATTCTTAATCGCATACTACACGATTTATTCGGTATGCAGCCTATCTTCTTCCTTAACGAACCAAGTTTCTTCAAAACAATATATGTTATGACGGATACATGGCAATTTACAGGATGGACAGCAATTATTTATCTAGCTGCCATTACCAGTGTTAGTTCTGAGCTGTTTGAATCTGCACAGATTGACGGCGCAAATAGGTTTAAACAAATTATATATGTTACATTACCCTCCATCATGCCAACAATAATGGTTATGCTTATTCTTAACATAGGCAGGCTATTAAGTATAGGTTTTGAAAAAGTTCTATTACTTTATACACCAAACAACTCAATGGTCAGCGATATCATTGACACCTTTGTATATAGAGTCGGAATGCAAAACCAAAACTACTCCTATGCAACCGCTGTTGGACTTTTTGGCGGCGTCATAGGCATCATACTTGTTAGCAGCGCAAACTTCTTTAGCAAAAAGGTAACAGGAGAAGGCGTTTACTAATGTCAGCAAACTAATTTTAGAAAAATGGAGAGTTTTTTATGAAGATTACAAAC
Organism: Oscillospiraceae bacterium; assembly: GCA_049298835.1. Lineage (GTDB taxonomy): Bacteria > Bacillota > Clostridia > Oscillospirales > Ruminococcaceae > Paludihabitans. Next base: position 8,827 of record JBAQWI010000083.1, on the reverse strand, counting down.
AAAGGCGAACGTGCATTTGATGTGGTCAATAATATCATTATGTGTTTTGTTGGACTCGCTTGCTTTTTTCCTTTTGTATATATGATGGCACTTTCTCTATCTAGTGCCGAAGCCGTAATAAATAACCAAGTTACGCTATGGCCGGTTGGTTTAAATTTTGACTCATATAAACAAATTTTTTCTTACCCTAACTTTTTTAAGGCATACGGAAATACTCTTTTTTACACAATTGCCGGCACAACAATTTCATTGTTTATGACTGTCATTTTTGCATATCCTTTATCAAAAAGTTACCTAAAGGGCAAAAATATTATTATGAAATTTGTAGTATTTTCAATGTTTTTCTCAGGAGGATTAATTCCAAATTACCTTGTTGTATCCTCTATGAACCTTACAAATACAGTATGGGCAATGTTATTACCTTTTGCAATTAATCAATTCAATCTAATTATTTTAATCAATTTCTTCAAAGGCATTCCAGAAGAGATTGAAGAAGCCGCTATCATTGACGGCCTTAATTATTTTGGAATACTTCTTCGCATTGTTTTGGCATTATCTATGCCAGCTATTGCAACAATCGCACTTTATACAGCTGTGTTTTTCTGGAATGATTGGTTTAACGGTTTAATTTACTTAAGAGCGGATCAATTCCCAGTAATGCTTTTCCTACGCAACATTGTAAATGGTGCAGCATCAATAGGTGATGGGGCAGGTTCAGCGGATAAATCTACAATTGAAATTACAATAAAATCAGCAGTAATTATGACAACTACGATACCAATTATATGTTTATATCCTTTCATGCAAAGATTCTTTGTAAAAGGATTGACGTTAGGTGCAGTAAAGGGTTAAAATAGTATAATACAAAATAAGTAAAACTTCCCATTCAATGGATAGCGATAAACAAATTCTTAAGGTATTAAAATTAAGCAGGAGAAAATTATGGCGGATTTTAATCAGTTGTTGAAGATGTTTTTTCAAAAGTTGGTAATTTGATTTACACCTATTACACTCAGTTTATTGCACACCCTGCAATAGGCGCAATATTATATAATGATGACTGGGGACTTAACACCCAAACCTTGTTAAGGCCAGATGATTTGCGCAAACTGGTATTTCCGTGGTGCAAAAAAATTATTGACCTTGCTATGATTAATGAGGCTAAGGGCTAGGGTAATAGTTGTAGGCAGTATAAACACCAACTTAGATAACAAAAACATAGGAGTGAAAATGTGACTGATATTGAGCTTAAAATTAGAGATTATTTACCAGACTTAACAAGTGCAGAGCAAAAGGCAGCCAAATATCTAATGGAGCATTTTGAATCTGCATTAAACCAGTGCATTGATGATCTGGCTAAAAACTCAGGTGTGAGCAAGGCGACATGGATTCGGTTTAGCAAAAGTATGGGCTATCAAGGCATTAAAGACCTAAAAAAAGCCATCATAACCAATTTGCAAAATGCTGTTAATGAAAATCAGCTAAAAAATGACAATGAATTTGCCGAACTGAAAAATGATAGTACCATTGAAAGTGTTGTGTCAACAATTGTAGAAAACAGCGTAACTGCAATTCGAGATACTGCCCTATTGGTCGACACTCACGTTATGGAAGATGCGGCGGCAGATATAGCCAAAGCTCGTTCAGTGCGTATTTTCGGTGTTGCAGCTTCTGGTGTTGTTGCAAAGGATTTGGCACAAAAGCTTACGCGTATAGGCACTTGCGTTGTTTATTTTGAGGATTTTCATGAAAATTTATTGGCAGCATCCACCATGAACAAGGACGATGTGGCTGTTATAATTTCTTGCTCAGGAAGAACAAAAGAGATTGTACAACTGCTTCATATTGTTAAAAAAGTAGGAGCTAAAATTATAGCAATTACTAAGTTTGCTAAAAATGATTTAACCGAGCTTGCAGATCATCAACTCATTATAAGCACTCCAGAGAACGAAAAACGTATCGGAGCAACCAGTTCACGTATTTCACAACTTATATTAGTAGACATTTTATATAGCGTAGTGTTAAAAAATGATGTTAAGAACGTAACGAAGCATCTAACTGACAGCTACGAAATCAGTCGACAATTTAAAGATTTAATGAATTAATTCAGGATGGTATAATACAATGCGAAATTATCCTTTAGATGAAAAGATTGCACAACTTTTTGTAGTAAGCTTTGCGCACACACAGTTGACCAAAGAAGATATCAAAGAATTTAAAAGGCATAAATTTTCTAACTTTATCTATTTTGCTAGAAATCTAAGCGATTATAAATCAGTGGCAGGGCTTAGCCATAATTTGCAGGAAATTGCAAAAGAAAACTGTGATATCCCTGCATTTATTACGATAGACCAAGAGGGTGGAATGGTGGCTAGAGTATATTCTGGAGCCACACATTTCCCAACAAATATGGCTATTACGGCATCAAATAATGCTGATAAAGTTTATGAAATGGGCAAAATGGTTGGTGAAGAGCTACTTTTAATGGGCATCAACTTTAACCTTGCACCAGTGCTTGATGTAAACAATAACCCACATAATCCAGTTATCGGTATCCGTGCTTACTCTGACAAGCCAGAGCAAGTAGCAAAAATGGGAGTAGATTACATCAATGGTTTGCAATCCGCAGGTGTACTTGCAATTGCCAAGCATTTTCCAGGTCATGGAGATGTGTCGGTAGACTCACATTTATCATTGCCAGTGATTGATTATCCAATGGATCGCTTAGAAAAAGTAGAATTATTGCCTTTTAGGGCTGCAATAGAAGCGGATGTATCGTCCATTATGTCTGCACACGTGGTGTTTCCATCGGTGGACGATAGTGGCTTGCCAGCAACTCTTTCGCCAAAAATCCTAACTGGATTTTTGCGTGGTAGTCTAAACTTCAAAGGTCTGATAATGACAGACGGTATGAAGATGGAAGCAATTAATACTTACTATGGTATTGAGCGTGGTGCGGTGCTAGCAATTAAAGCAGGCGCAGACTTATTATGTATGACAGGTAGTCATGAGGACAACCATCTTGCATTTGAGGCTGTTAAAAAGGCAGTTGCAGAGGGCGAAATTGAAGAAAGCCGCATTGACGATGCTTTCCAAAGAATAGTACGTTTTAAAGAGCAATATAAATTGAGTTTTGACTATACACCGTTTGAGCAGTTGGTAGAAGAATATCCAAAGCATGAAGAGCTTGCTGACAAAATGGGCCGTGAGAGTATCACCCTAGTCAGAGATCCACAAGAGCTTTTACCACTTGGTAAAGAAAAGATACTTGCAATTTCAACCCTTCCTATCAGAGCAAATCTCGCTGAAAATAGCACAACGGTATTAGAGAGTTTTGCAGAGGTACTCGCAAAGAAACTGAACACAGAGTATCGTGAAATTGAAGTAGATGTTTCAAACGAAATCATTGAAGAAATAGTAAAATCAGCGAGCAAATTCGATAAGATTGTTGTTGCTACCTATAACGCAATTTTAAATAGTCAACAAGCATTGTTAGTTGAAAAACTTACAGAGGCAGGGGCAAAGGTAATTGTGGTGGCATTGCGTCTTCCATATGACTGCAAGGTTATGCCAAAAACAGCATCGTATATTGCAGCATTTGAGTATACCAAACGTTCCATTCACAATGTTTGTCGCTGTCTTGTAGGTGAAATTCCTTTCATGGGTGTGATGCCTGTGTCAGACTATGAATAAACTCGAAAAGCTCTTTAATAAGAGCGAACGATTGGTAATTGGTTTGATGTCAGGTACATCGGTAGATGGCATTGATGCAGCATTGGTACGAATAAACGGAAGTTTTACCAATACAAAAGTTGAGCTGATTGGATTTGAAAGTTATCGGTTTCCAGAAGGCATAAGAGAAAGGATTTTCTCTTTATTCGAGGAGGAATCCTCATCTAGCAAGGATATCTGTCATATGAATTTTCTGCTCGGTGAAATTTTTGCCGACGCCGCTAAGAAAATAGCAAGTCAATGTAATATTAGCTTAGGGGATGTTGATATTATTGGCTCTCATGGACAGACTATCTATCATATTCCAGAGGTAATCACTGATTGTGGCTATCAAATTCGCTCAACGCTTCAAATTGGCGAGGGCGCGGTTATCGCTGATAGAACAGGTGTTATTACCGTATCTGATTTTAGAGTAATGGACATGGCAGCAGGTGGTGGTGGTGCTCCACTTGTACCATATACAGAGTATTTGCTCTATCGTAGTCAAGAGGAATGTGTGGCATTGCAAAACATTGGAGGCGTAGGTAATATTACCGTCATACCAAAAGACGGAGAAGAAAATGAGGTTATAGCCTTCGATACAGGTCCGGGCAACATGATTATTGATTATATGGTATCGTTTATAACAAATGGTGCGCAGAGCTATGATAATAATGGTGAAATGGGCGGACAAGGAGTGGTGAACCAGCAGGTTTTGGCAGAACTTATGCAAGATGAGTATTTTAAATTACCACCTCCAAAAACAACTGGAAGAGAATATTTTGGAAAAGCCTTTAGTATAAGGCTTTTTGAAAAATGTAAGGCGCTAGGTATGGCGGATTATGATATCATTGCGACCATAACGATGTTTACAGCAAAAACCATTGCGGATGCTTGCACCCGTTTTATCCCATATAAAATCAATCGATTGGTTGTGGGTGGCGGTGGCAGTTATAACGCTACATTGGTTAAAATGCTGACTGACGAGTTGCCGAATACAATAGTGTGTATTCAAGAAGATTTGGGGTTTTCAAGTGATGCAAAAGAGGCGATTGCATTTGCAGTGCTTGCAAATGAAACGATTTCATTTTGTCCAAACAATACACCTTCAGCTACAGGTGCTAGAGAAAAAAAGATTTTAGGAAAAATCAGTTTATAGAATTAATTAAAAAAGCTTAAGTTATTAAGATGAAATAACTTGAGCTTTTTTATTTGAATATGAAAAAATTTCATTGAGTAATACTGTGTTTTCTCCATATAGTAAATATATTAAGTAGTATGGAGAAAAACAAATATGAAAATTTTTAGTAGGAAACAGTTAACGTTACTTTTATTGATTGCCTTCTTAGTTTTGTTTGGAAGCTTATCGCTTTATGCTAAAAAACATGATAATGCTGTTGAAAATCAGAAACATCCCTCGCAAGAGAATGTATTAAATGAGAGCTCTGATATTCAATCAAAACCCAATGATTGAAGTTACAACACACCGAGGAGATTGTTCCACTGCGCCTGAAAATATATTGATCGAAGTCAAACAGGAGCTTGAAAAGGTGTTTGAGATTGTACATTTGAAAAAATAGGGGCAATGGATGATGGAAGTTGGTTTAATCCTAGGTATGGCATTGCAAGAATTCCTGCGTTTGAGGAAGTGCTAATTCTTTTTTAGGGTAAAATCAAACTTAATAAAGTTCTAAACCAAACCGATAAAAATTATGAAAAAAATAAAGAGCATATTTTAATAAAAGCTGGTATAATGGAATCTTTAGATGCCATATAAAAGGTTTTTAAAATATGCTCTTTAAATTATTTTATAAAAAAGAATTTAAAGGGTAGAATCGAGCAAATTATTTTGCTACTATGATAGAATGTGAGTTGACAAAAGTATGAAAATTCAGTATCTTGGAACCGCCGCATCAGAGGGATGGCCAGCACTTTTTTGCAAATGTGAGGCTTGTGAAAAAGCACATAAGCTTGGAGGCAAAGATATCCGCACACGCTCTCAAAGCATTGTTGACAATAAATTGTTGATTGATATGCCAGCGGACAGCTATATGCACTCGTTACAATATGGAATTGATTTTTCTTCATTGGAGAATGTTTTAATTACCCATTCGCATGAGGATCATTTTACCCCTTTGGATATTATTTTAAAGGCACCACCTTATGCACACGGAGGCAAAGCAAAGAGCCTTCATATTTATGGAAATAACGTCATTGTTAAAATTTTAAAACAAGCCATGGATGAGAGTGGAATTTCTAACATATGCGATTATATTATACCTGTTCAAGTTGAACCATTCACACCGTTTCGTGTTGGAGAATATCAAGTAACAGCGTTACTAGGCAATCATATGCCAAACGAAAATTGTTATATTTACATCATTGAGAAGGACCAAAAACGTTTACTGTATGGACATGACACGGGTGTCTTCCCTAAAAAGACTTGGGAGTACATAAAAGGAATTACATTTGATGCAGTTAGTTTAGATTGTACCTTTGTATTGGGGGACAACGCACATGGCCACATGGGGCTTCCTAATTGCAATGATGTAAAGCAAGAAATGCAAAACATAGGGTCAGCTAGCGTACATACCACATTTATAATCAATCATTTTTCACATAACGGAAACAAAACCCACGAAGAGTTATCTGACGCTGCAAACGAACTTGGATTTCTTACCGCCTATGATGGAATGACAGTAAATATATAATACTAGATGTATGGGGGAACTTGAATTTGAGAAAGTTGACGGATAGTAAAAAAGTTATGCAATTTTTTCTTGTGTGTTGGATAACTTATTTTTCAACATATATTGGACGATTAAATTTTTTAGCAAGTATGAGTGCCATAATTGACAGTGAGGGTTATGATAAAACGCAGCTAGGACTTGTTGCTGCTGCGTTTTTCTTTGCTTATGGCGTAGGCCAGCTTATTAGTGGCATTTTGGGAGATAGAATTCCACCTCGAAAACTAGTTTTTCTAGGTGTATTTTTGTCTGCCCTAATTAATTTAGCAATGGGTATGAGTACACATTATATTTTTATGATTGTTTTATGGCTTTTAAATGGTTTGGTACAATCAATGACATGGTCACCAATTGCACGGCTTGTTTCAGACAGATTATTGGGAAAAGACTGTGTAAAAACGTGTTTTAATCTTTCTACTACAGTACCAGCTGGAACACTAATTACTTACTTAATGTGCTCATTAATTATACAATATGCAAACTGGCGTGTTGTCTTTTTTGTTGCTGGAGGCATTTTGTTGGCGATTTCTTTCGTTTGGAATAGTTGGATGAAGAAATTAGAAGAAGAAGCCGAAACCAATGGAATCATTGAAGATTGTTGCCCAGTTTCTAATAACGCTCAAATGGTTGAGCGAAAAAAATCAATGTGGAGTATTTTAATTCCATCAGGATTTCTTTTGATTGTTATGGCTGTGATGATTGATGGTATTCTTAAAGATGGTGTAATGACATGGGTGCCAAGCTATCTTTCCGAAATATTCAACACCACGCCTGCCTTTTCAATTGGACTAACAACACTGTTGCCAATTGTTAATCTGTTGGGCATATATTTGGCAAATTATTTGTACACTCGTGTGATAAAAAATGAGGTTGTCGTATCTGCATTATTTTTTGCGACTACATTAATTGCACTCAGTATTTTAATTTTCTTTGGTAACAAAAGCATTATCCTATCCTTATTAATGCTAAGTATTGTTACCTCATCAATGCTAGGGATTAATACAATATTAGTGAATATTGTGCCTTTATCTTTTAAATCTGTAGGAAAAGTCTCCACCGTAAGTGGCGTGCTGAATTCTAGTACCTATCTTGGAAGTGCGCTATCCACCTATATGATTGGAAATATAGCACAGCAATACGGGTGGAACGTAACTCGCATTGTGTGGTTGGCATTGGCGATTGGTGGAATTGTGGTTTGCTTGTGTGCAAGGAAAATTTGGTGGAATTTCAGAAAAACTTTAACCAATTAAGTTTTTGCTAAATTCCATATGGCATTGATTTAATCAACGAAGTAGTGGTTCTCGTTGTGTATTGCCATTATACCTTGTTTCATTGCCTCTTTAGCATCTATTAGGAATGCTTTTCCATTCAATACGTTTCCACTCACTAAATAGGGGAATTGTAGCTTATCAGCAAGGCGGTCATATCTTTGAACGAGAGTGCCAAATGAATGTGGGTAGTATGCTTTTTTATAGGTGTTTCCTACGTTATCTGTTATTGTATATTCAACTGTTTGCTTTGCAAGTGGATAGTCAGCGTTAGCTGCTTCCTCAACACCGTGCATGAATGTATTAGGCAAAAGTCCACTACCAAGCATTAGTATCTTGCCATTCACTGTTGGCAATAATTGAAAGGGCGAGTTTTCGCCGACTGGAGTGTTATCAATTTGATGTGATTGAGTGAGCAAAAGTGCAAGATTTCCTATTGCGCAAACAGAATGAGTGGGGTGAATGCTCCGGTGGGTTGCATACTCAGTGCGAAACACCTCTGGCAACATACCAATGCAAGATTTGGTGTTGAGCAGGTCAAACTGTGGGGTATCTATGGTTACACTCGCATAGGACAATGAGGGTACCAGTAGCGTGCCCTCGTTGCCTATGGCAAGTAGTAAAGTGTCAATGATATCGTTTGGGGTTATGTTATCTACATTAAGACCTTTTATGGAAGTATGTACAAGGATTGTATCACCACTTTTTATACCCAATGTTTTCAAGTCATTGTATAATTGTTCTTTGTAATTCAATTGTTAAGCCCCCTATAAGTTAGTATGTTCATTATACAATTAGCCACTTAATAATTCAAGCAAACCTTTGTTATTATAAGTAGGGTTTGCAAGGGTTTTAATAAATGAAAAAGCGTACCAGCACCATGAAACCCTCGATTGTATAAACAATCGAGGGTTTCATGGTGCTGGTGACCGGAATCGAACCGGTACGAAGAATTAACCTCACAGGATTTTAAGTCTAACAATCGAAAACCACATTTAACAGCTGGGACAAATTGTCCCAGGAGAAAAGGAGAGTTAATTATGTATGTATTAACAACTGAAGACAAAATCTTTGGCAAATGCTATCTTGCTATTATCGTTA
>JBAQWI010000082.1:0-1885 GCA_049298835.1 Oscillospiraceae bacterium | reverse complement strand
TCTTAATAGTTATCATCGTATATGCGGTGATGAAACTAGTCCAGGGAGGCAATAATGCTGGCACAACTTCAAATGGCCGAGATGAGGCACTTGAAATCCTTAATCAGCGTTATGCAAAAGGAGAATTATCGGACGAAGAATATCAGCAAAAGAAGAAAATATTGAAAAGCTAGTTAGGGAAATCCGAGCATTTGATAAATGAAAGGAGAAAATCATGGCAAAAACTAATATCCACACACCATTCTTTGTTTTTAATCCCAAATCCTATTTGTTTGGAGAAAACTTATTGGAACTAGTCAGAGAAGCAGATACACTAGCAGAAGAATTTCCGATATCAATTTTTGTGACCGCGCCCTTCGCCGATATTGCAGCTGTTTCATCAAATTCCAAAAATATTATTGTGACAGCTCAGCATTTAGATGGCATTTATCCGGATAAAGGGATGGGTCATGTGTTACCCGAGTCACTTTATGAAGCAGGTGCACGTGCAGTATTTCTAAATCACGCTGAACGTCCCTTGACTCTGAATGGGTTAGCTAAAGCAATTACGCGCGCAGCTGAACTTGAAATAATCACAATTGTATGTGCGGATTCGATTGCAGAGGCAAAGGCAATCACAATGCTCAAACCCGATATTATTTTGTGCGAACCGTCAGAGTTAATTGGTACCGGTAAAACAAGCGATGAGAGCTATGTTAAAGAAACAATTGAAGCTGTTAAGAGTCTTAATCCGAATGTATTAGTTATGCAAGCAGCGGGAATCAGCACGGCAGATGATGTCTATAGAACAATTTTGCTGCAAGCAGATGGAGTTGGATGTACCAGTGGTATAGTGAAGGCAAAAGACCCAAAAAAAATGCTGAGAGATATGGTTGAGGCGACTATAAAAGCATCCAATGAAAACAATAAATAAGGAAATGAGACCCTATTATTTGAGATAGCAAAACAATTTCCGACGGGTGTACAGAGTAGTACCATTTTTCATTTTCCGCCAGAAGACTCCCACCTCTCAGAATGAAAAGGGCGCAGCCCAAAGAGTAGGCGGGAGATGAATGGCGGTAGGCATCAGCCTATTTTTTCGTAACATTCTTGCCGTTAACGAAGGCCTCTCATCTGAAAGCGAACATGCGTTCTCGCATAGCGTGTTTTATAAGGAGGCGAATGACAGTGATGATCCACAAAAAATATACGTTCCGATAGTCTTCCCAATCAGGAGCAACAGATCCTGATTGGGAAGACTATCGGCTGTTTTCATTTCTAATCCGTATCTCTGTGGCAAAATTCCCATCAAACTTATGCTTCTAATAATTCTATTATTTCCATTAAATTTGATACAGTGTACGTGCTCTTGGGTGCAAATGGCTCAGGTTGACTTCTTTTACGGTTGAACCAGACGCAGTCCATTCCTATGTTGAGAGCCCCCTTGATATCTGAGGACAAGCGATCCCCGATCATTAAAAATTCTTCTTTATGACTTGTATTCAAAGTATCAAAAATATGTTGAAAGAAGAGGGTATTCGGCTTTTCATACCCAATTTCTTCGGATATGAAAATATCTTCAAAATATCCTTTTAGATTGGAATCTGCTAATCTTTTTCTTTGCGTACTGCCTACGCCGTTTGTTCCAATATATAAATTGTATCCTTGTCCACTTAACGTGCTTAATAATTCATTTGCGTGGGTAATGGTTGAATGTCCTTGGTTTAAATGCTCGCGGTACATCGCTTCAACTTTTGACCCGCTCTCATCTATCTGAAATTCTCTCAAAAATAAGGAGAAGCGTGTATTTAGAACTTTTTCGCGAGAAATCAATCCTTCTTCTAATTGAGACCACAACCTATCATTAATACCCTTATAACATGCAATAGTCTGTTTGGTGTAGGGT
>JBAQWI010000081.1:0-2913 GCA_049298835.1 Oscillospiraceae bacterium | reverse complement strand
CAAAAGTGCACAGGCAGGGATATGTCCCAAGGAAGTTTGATAACTCGTGTAAAAAACGGAACAAAAATTCTCTCGATTATGACAACATGGGCATTGGAAAATGCAATTGAAACGGCTGACTCAATGAAGTCTAGGGGGTATGGATTAAAAGGGCGTACGTCCTATTCAAACTTTCGGTTTGTATTGCGTGATACGGTGATGATTGTCATCATTTTATTGCTCGATGCAGTCATATTCACAGCCTCAATTACAAGGCTGTTTTATGCACAATATATACCTAAAATCAAGCTAAGCGAATTTAATTTTGTAAGTGGCTTGGCATATTTTGCATTCTTGATACTGTGTATCTTACCTTTAATTGTGAATTTTATGGAGGAAGTCAAATGGCGTTATTTGAAGTCGAAAATTTAAGCTTTTGCTATCCTGAAAGCGAAAAGAAAGCACTTGATTCCCTCAATATTACGATTGAAAAGGGCGACTTTATTGCAATCTGTGGTAAATCAGGGTGCGGGAAAAGCACACTTTTGCGACATTTTAAAACTGTACTTACACCACACGGAAAACGTGATGGTGAGATATTATTCCACGGTGCTCCCGTTGAAAAGGCAGACTTAAAGGAGCAATCTTCTAAAATAGGTTATGTTTTGCAGAGCCCTGAAAATCAGATTGTTACCGACAAAGTGTGGCATGAGCTTGCGTTTGGACTTGAAAGTTTAGGATTTGACAATGAAACAATCAGAGTGCGTGTTGCTGAAATGACAAGCTTTTTTGGAATACAAACATGGTTTAACAAGAGCGTAACTGAGCTTTCTGGTGGGCAAAAACAGATTTTAAACCTAGCCTCAATTATGGCGATGCAACCCGAAGTGCTTATATTAGATGAGCCAACTTCTCAGCTTGACCCAATTGCAGCCTCGGATTTTCTTTCTACCGTCAAAAAAATTAACCGTGAGATTGGAACTACAATCATCATCACCGAGCACAGACTTGAGGAGATTTTTACGATGGCTGATAGAGTTATCGTGATGGATAAAGCGAAAATTATTGCAGATGCACCACCAAGCGAGGTTGGTGCGCTACTCAAAGCGACTAAACACGAGATGTTTGCGGCAATGCCGTCACCAATGCAGATTTATTCTGGTGTATTAAATGATCAGTTTGACTGTCCAATCACTGTGCGTGACGGCAGAAAATGGCTTGATATGCTTTTGCCAGATGGCGATAAATCTCATAGTGAAATGAACAAGGCATATGAAGAAGAAACTAACGAGGTTGTAGTTGAAGTCAAAAATGTTTGGTTTCGATATGACAAAGCATCGGAAGATGTTGTAAAAGACCTTGCTTTTTCCGTGCAAAAAGGACAGCTTTATGCTATTGTTGGCGGCAATGGCACAGGCAAAACTACAAGTTTGTCGATTGTTGCAGGAATTTATAAACCCTATCGTGGCAAGGTTATGATAAGTGGAAAAAATCTTCAAAAGATGTCTAGCAATGAGCTTTTTAGGAATAACTTAGGTATGTTGCCACAAAACCCACAGGCTCTTTTTGTGCACAAAACTGTTGAACTTGACTTGTATGAGATACTTTCAGACTCAAACCTTTCAAAGCAAGAACAGGTTGACAGAGTTACCGAAGTTGCAAAGCTTGTTGAAATTGAGGATCTGTTATCTGCTCACCCATATGATTTAAGTGGTGGTGAACAACAACGTGCCGCCTTTGCAAAGGTGCTTTTGTTAAATCCTAAAATAATGCTATTGGACGAGCCTACCAAAGGGCTTGATGCCTATTTTAAAATAACATTTGCACGTATCTTAAAAAGGCTGCAAAACAACGGTGTGACCATCATAATGGTTTCCCATGATATCGAGTTTTGTGCAAAATATGCTGACGTTTGCGCCATGTTCTTTGATGGGAACATCGTGACCAGTAACACACCAGAGAAGTTTTTCACTGGAAACAGCTTTTATACAACTGCTGCAAATCGAATGGCACGCCATATTTTCCCTAACGCAATAACTGTTGAGGATGTGATAAATCTATGCAATCAAAATCTCCAATAGAAAAACGCAAACTAAATAAGTATGATGCTTTGACACTCCTTATTATTGTAGTTGCAATTCCACTCACAATCCTGTTTGGAATGACTTTTTTGTCCAATCGGCAATATTATTTTATCAGCTTGATGATTATCATTTACACTATGATACCATTTTTCATGAGGTTTGAAAGTCGCAAACCCCAAGCAAGAGAGTTAATTATTATCGCAGTTCTCACAGGAATTGCAGTAGCAGGACGAGCTGCGTTTTATATGGTTCCGCAGTTTAAGCCAGTCATAGCAATCGTCATCATTACGGGAGTTTGTTTTGGTGCCCAAGCAGGTTTTCTAACTGGGGCAATGACAGGGTTTGTGTCAAACTTTTTCTTTGGACAGGGTCCGTGGACACCGTGGCAGATGTTTTGCTTTGGCATCATTGGTTTTATTGCTGGGATACTTTTTAGCAAGGGTCTGCTCAAGAAAAAACGTATTCCACTTTGCATTTATGGTGGATTATCCACCTTTTTTATCTATGGTGGATTGATTAACCTATCAAATTTAGCATTTTTCACCTCTGAATTTTCATGGGGATCACTACTTGCTACCTACATTTCAGCATTTTGGTTTGACATGGTTCATTCCTTTGCCACAATATTTTTTCTATTCATTTTTGCAATGCCATTCATTGAAAAACTTGATAGAATTAAGCGAAAATATGGCTTGATTGAAGGGTAATGTAGGGCAGATACACTGATAGAAGACCAATAATACGGATTTTATCAGGGCCGTAAGCTGTGGTTGTAAAGTCAAAAACGTTGTGATAAAATAAAAATATATAAGTTTAAATTATTTATATAATGAGAGGTGTAAAGCTATGC
>JBAQWI010000080.1:0-4828 GCA_049298835.1 Oscillospiraceae bacterium | reverse complement strand
CTTCCATCATGCTGTCAAGTTCTTCTTGGGTGCAATCTGCCATCTTATCGTACAATTTGAGCATATCCTGCTCTAGCTCGTACATATGCTGATATGCACCTCTTAGAACGTCACGAATACTTTTTCCTTTTTCAAGCGTAGTGTTTTGGTCAAGATAGCCAGTTGTAATATGTTTGCACCAAGTTACCGTTCCCTCGTCAGGCATCAGCTTGCCTGTAATAATATTTAGGAATGTAGTCTTGCCCTCACCGTTTGCTCCGACCAATCCTATATGTTCCCCTTTTAAAAGGCGAAACGATGCATCTTGAAGGATTTGTCTGCCCCCAAAATCATGACTTACATTTTCAACACTTAGTATACTCATTTGCACTCTCCATTTTTTCTCTTGTTAGGTTAATTGCGCGTTTTAGGTGCGGACGGTTGATAACCGCCCCTACATCGTGAATTGTTCAATTGGCTATTTCTCTTGTTCAATTCTCTCTGCTAGGTCATTCAAGTAAGTCCATCTTTCCATTTTCTCTTCAAGAACCTGCTCTAATAAAGCCTTTTTTGTAAGCAACCCTGTTAACGTGTCATAGTTGCTTGCCTGCGCCTCAATCTTAGTGGTTATATCAATAATCTGTTGTTCTGTTTGTGCAATTTCATCATCTATTTTATCATACTCAAACTGCTCTTTAAAAGTGAATTTTAGCTTTTTAGGCTTATCACGCATTTGAGTTTGTGAGGATTTCGCCCCCTTTGCTTGAGGCAATAAAGACTTCTTTTCCTCGCCCACTGCTGTAATATAATCGGTATAACCACCAATATATTCTTTTAATACCCCACCCTCAGACAGTTCAAATATACTGTTAACCACTCTATCTAAGAAATATCTATCATGAGAAACTGCAACCACAGCACCGCTAAAGGTTTCAAGATACTCCTCCAAAATAGCAAGCGTTTGAATGTCCAAGTCATTTGTTGGCTCATCTAACAGCAGAATATTTGGTGCGTCCATAATCACTCTAAGTAAAAACAGCCGCCTGCGTTCTCCACCTGAAAGTCTGCCAATTGTATTCCATTGCAAATTATCGGGAAACAAAAACCGTTCAAGCATTTGAGTTGCTGAAAGCACCCCATCAACAGTTTGAATGTTTTCGCTCACTGCTTTTATATAGTCGATGACTTTCATCGACATATCCATTGCTTCACATTCCTGCGAGAAATAGCCTATTTTTACGGTATCGCCGACAACAACACTACCGCTGTCGGGTTGCAGATTTCCAGTAATCATATTAAGTAGCGTTGATTTACCAGTACCGTTTGCACCGACAATACCAATTCGTGCGTCACGAGTTATGATATACTCAAAATCCTTTATCATGCATTTTCCGTCAAACGACTTCGTGATAGAGTTAATCTCAACCGTTTTTCTTCCAAGCCTTGTTGTGATAGAGCTTAAATCTAACTTTGAGGTTTCGGTTATGCCTTCACGCTCATTGAGTTCGTTATAACTGTCAATGCGAGATTTTGATTTTGTTCCTCTGCCCTGTGGTCCACGTTTAATCCATTCAAGTTCACGTCGCAAAATGGATTGACGTTTTCTCTCAGTTCCAACTTCACTTTGTTCCCTCATTGCTTTAAGTTCAAGAAATTTTGTGTAGTTTGTTTGAAAACTATAGAGGTTTGCATTGTCAATCTCAACAATACGGTTTGCAACTCTGTCTAAAAAGTATCTGTCATGGGTTACCATTAAGATTGCACAGTTTAACTTTTGCAACATCGTTTCGAGCCATGTCACCATTTCGCTATCAAGATGGTTTGTTGGCTCATCTAGTATCAATAAATCGCAGGGTGTTATCAACGCTGCCGCAATTGCGACACGTTTTTTTTGCCCACCAGACAAAAGATTGACCTTTTTATCAAACTCAGTCATACCAAGTTTAGTCAAAATTGATTTCGCCTCATAGAGTTTCAGTTCCTGCTGTGTGGAAGTCGCCGATGGAAACACCTGCTCAATCACTGTTTTATCCCCACTAAAATCGGGATTTTGAGGAAGATATCCAATCCTCACACCACTAGCAGTAGTAATTGTTCCTGTTGCAGGTTTTTCAATATTTGCCAATATTTTCAATAGTGTAGATTTGCCTGTACCGTTGATTCCAATTAAGCCAATCTTATCGGAATCATCAATAAAAATCGACACATCATTTAATAAGGGCCTCTCGCTGTAACTCATAGATATATTTTGAGCCGATAATAGTACCAAATCTAACACCTCCAATTATTTATACATTAATGCTTTATTATATCATTTTATCTCATTTCTTGCAAGTATTAGACAGATGTAATTTGTTGTTTTTAGTTAAAATTACCAATGCCAATGTTTTCTTATTTACATTACCAGCCAAAAATGTTATTCTAATAAGCGAAACCTAACAAAACTCGACAGTACACTCGTTAAATTTTATAATACTATATAGGAGGAAAACATGAAAAAGATAAGCATTATAGTAACCTTAGCACTTATTATCAGTCTTACTGGCTGTGGTAGCAAGACTACCTCTACTGATGACATAAAAGCTTCAAGCGAAATAACTTCATCAGGAAGTGTATCCTCTGATGTTGTGGACGATGAGTCATCATCTACGATTTCAAGCAATCCAATCGCATCATCTAAAGCAGCTTCGTCTAAGGCAGCTTCGTCTAAGGCAGCTTCGTCTAAAGCGGTTTCGTCTAAGGCGACTTCGTCTAAAGCAGTTTCATCTAAGGCGACTTCGTCTAAGGCAGTTTCGTCTAAGGCAGTTTCGTCTAAGGCAACAAGTAGTATCTCACAGGAGCCAACTGACGCAAGCCAATTCAATGCATCAACAATTGAACAAATGATTCTTGTCCTTGTTAATCAAGAGCGTTCATCCCTTGGATTGTCAAATCTTACATGGAGCAATACGTTATATAAGAGTGCAAAAATCCGTAGCGATGAAATGGCAGAGGCAAAACTTGGTTTAAACATTTCACACACACGCCCTAATGGCGAGCAATGGAGCACAGCCCTTACTGAAGTAGGATATTCAGAATACTATGCGTATGCTGGTGAAAACCTTGCAGCAATGCAGAACTCTCTTTTGACTAATGATACTGTTGACAACCAAAGTATTGCCGACAAGTTATTTGACGGTTGGAAGAATAGCCCTGGTCACTATGCCGCAATTATTCGTCCTGAAACCATAGAAATTGGCATTGCAGTTACACGAGATGGAACCAATCTTTATGCTACTCAACATTTTGGACAAATTAAATAACAAATAAACTTTAAAAGGCTAGTATCACTTTCGTGATACTAGCCTTTTTTGCCGTATACTATTTTAGTTGGTTTGACTTTTCAAACCATTATCTTTCACCTATCTTTTTTAAAATAGGTGTTGTAATTGTTCCAAGAGCATCTAAAATTGCAAATACAGAAAGGAATCTAAAAAACACCTCTGTTCCGCCATCTATAAGATCATAAACCATAGCTAATAACATAAAACCGACTACACAAATTAGACCAATTGTAATCCACAATACATTACGTGCTTTTTTGTTTTTATAATTAATTAGCAACAGAATACTAATTTGCCCCATAGAAAGAGAAATAATAATAAACGAAACGAGTAACTTTAAAGGCCACTCCCAATTATCTATACCGTATGCTTGCCATATTAATAGTGTTGAATGTACAAACGCTAAAATACATACCACCATTCCTGCGGCTGAAAATATCTTATATTTGGGTTTGTCATATATGGTTGAACAACAAAGTCCTACTAAACTAAATCCTCCAAGGGCTAAGGTTGTGCCCAATATTCTAGCTTCCATTTCGCCTAAATTACCAACTAAAATTACAAGGATACCTATTAAAGCACTGATACTTAACGAAACAATCATTGTTATCAAAAATATTTTTTTCAGTTTAGAATCAGTTTTCACTACATTGGCGTGTAAAGCTGTTTCATTTAATATGTGCTCGTTTTGTTCGTCTGCCAAAATCACTTCTTCAGACGGCACAATCCTAAGTGTATCCACATTTATGCCAGTAGGTGTTGCACACTCTGGGCAGAACTTAAAATCTTCGGCAAGTATTCTTTTGCAGTTACTGCAAATCATGTTACCACTCCCAATCCTTATTATTTATTCATAGCATATCATATTCAAATATTACATTCAATGGATATTTCTTGAAAAAGTATAGTGAAATTTCACTATATTTAGTGTTGGTGATAAATAATTTAACAAAAGTATAACACGTATTACCTGCAAAATGTGTCAAATTAAGAACAAATCCCACCTTTTTGGAAGCGTTTTTTATAATATTTGAGAATTGAAGCAAAGACTTACTTGTGTTATACTAGTAAGGTAAAATGTAAAGGAGTATTTAATGAAACATATTATTTTAACGTGTCGCTACATAAAAAATCACATAATTAGGATTGTTTGCTATGCTTTATCAATCTGTTTAATACTAGCTTGCTACTTCATTGGAGAAAATTACATTGGAGCATATTATAAAGAAGAAGCGGCCATTCAAGCATCAGCCAAAGCGAAAGTTGAGGTTCAGTTGCAAGACGCATTGACTGCAAAAGAAGAAAAACGAGTTGCCCAAGAACTTACCCGCATCGAAGCTGAACGTATCGAAGCTGAGCGTATTGAAGCCATTCGGGTTGAGGCTGAACGGGTTGAGGCTGAACGGGTCAAAGCTGAACGCATCGAAGCCGCACGCAAAGAGGCAATTCGTGTTGCCGCCCAAAAGGAAAAGCAACGAAAACGTGCCCAAGCTGCAAAAGCTGAAGCTTTACGCAAAGAAGTAATT
>JBAQWI010000079.1:0-6080 GCA_049298835.1 Oscillospiraceae bacterium | reverse complement strand
ATGCAATGGTGCTCCATTGTTTACCAGCACATCGAGAGGAAGAAATTACCACAAAGGTGTTTGAAGAACACGCAGACGAGATTTTTGAAGAAGCAGAAAACCGTATGCACGCACAAAAGGCTATTTTGCTGAAATTGATGGAATAGATAACTGTTGGTTGAGTGTAGAAATAATGGAAAGTGGTAAGATTACAGTGCTCAATCATACAAAGAGAAAACGTCAACTTCGGTTGACGTTTTCTTCCTTTTCGTGTATAATAGAAGTTAATTTGTTAAGATATTAACAATATTTTATCGGTGAAATACTGTAAATGAAATAATGATAAAGATAACTAAATGGAGGGGCAAGAGATGAAAAGTCTTGAGGTTAAAGTTTGCGTTTGTACACATTGTGTAATGAATGGTGCAATGGATATAGTAGAGTCTATTGAGGGTCTGCAAAAGTTAAAATGCCAATTAAGGTTTAATACAGCGGTAAAGATTAGTGCAAATGAATGTCTATGTGACAAAGTCGAGCATGGCGAGCGTTCACCACTTGTTTGCGTAAATGGTGAATATCTTTACAATGCTACTTCTGAAACTGTAACGGCCAAAATAATTTCAATAATTGCAAAAGGATGAAGATGATATGAGAGGTATATATACTCCTGTAACTCAAATTAGAAGACAGATTTTTCAAAAGGTTGCAGAGCTTGGATTTAGTGGCGATTTTTCAAAGGTAGATGAGATACCTTATGAGATAATCAAAGGTGAAGTGGCTTCGTATCGTGACAGTGTTTTTAAAGAAAGAGCAATTGTTGCTGAAAGAATACGACTGGCTTGTGGACTATCTGTAAGAGGTGCTGACGAGAATGCACCAATTTCAAAAGACTTTCAAAAGGCAGTAGCAACTGATCGAGTTTTTGAAGCCCCACTCGTTAATGTAATTCCCTTTGCTTGCAACGCTTGCCCTGAAACTGCATATGAAGTAACCAACAATTGCAGAGGCTGTCTTGCACATCCTTGTACAAGCGTATGCCCTGTAAAAGCAGTTAGCATTGTAAAAGGAAAATCAGTGATAGATAAATCAAAATGCGTTAAATGTGGCAGATGTGCTGAGTTTTGTCCCTATGATGCAATTGTAAAATATGACCGCCCTTGTTCTGCTGCTTGTGGTGTTGACGCAATAGAAAGCGACCATTTGGGTAGAGCGGTAATCAATCAAGACAAATGCGTTTCCTGCGGTCAATGTTTGGTAAGCTGTCCTTTTGCCGCAATTGCAGACAAATCACAGAT
The DNA here is from genome assembly GCA_049298835.1 of Oscillospiraceae bacterium. Taxonomy (GTDB): domain Bacteria; phylum Bacillota; class Clostridia; order Oscillospirales; family Ruminococcaceae; genus Paludihabitans. The sequence goes on along the minus strand of JBAQWI010000079.1, from coordinate 4,806 downwards.
ATTTCAGCTGATTTTGGCACTCAAAGAAAAAGGCGATATATTTGCTGAAATTGCACCTGCTTTTGTTGGTCAGTTTGGACCTCTTGCAACCCCAAACAAGGTGAAAGCTGCGCTGTTAGAACTTGGTTTTGCTGGTGTATATGAAGTCGCACTCGGTGCAGATGGCGTTTCCATTAATGAAGCACGTGAATTTGTAGAGAAAGTTCCAAATGAACTGCCTTTCCTTGCGACTTCTTGCTGTCCATCGTGGTCGGTTATGGCAAAGGCTTTTATCCCAGAGTTCGCACATTGTATTTCAGATGCTTTGACTCCTATGGTTGAAACTGCCCGTTTGATAAAAAAAGAACATCCACAGTCAAGAGTTGTGTTTATTGGCCCTTGTGCTTCTAAAAAACTTGAGGCATTTAGAAAAACAGTGAGAAGTGATGTTGACTTCGTTATTACGTTTGAGGAACTAATGGGTATTTTTGCAGCAAAAGAAATTGATTTTTCGCAAAATAGTGACAATACTATGGAAGACGCTGCTGCAACTGGACGTGGATTTGCTGTTTCTGGCGGTGTTGCTGATGCGGTGGTAAGTTGTATTAAGCGTGAGCATCCAGATATGGAAGTGCTAGTAGATAGAGCCGAAGGACTTGCAAACTGCAAAAAGATGCTAACCCTTGCTAGGCTTGGCAAGCGTAACGGTTACTTGCTTGAAGGTATGGCTTGTGAAGGCGGTTGTGTCGGTGGTGCAGGTACTTTGCAACCTCCTAAAAAGGCTGCAATACAGGTGAAGAAATTTGCCGAAGAATCTCAATATAAAAATGCATTAGATAAGGAATAAATGATTGTAGCAAACTATCAGTAGGATATAATTCCCGTTTTTCATACCTACCATAAGTGAAAGTGAGGAAACAAAATGCAACACTCAAAAAAGAAACCAAAGGCAAAATCACACATCATGTTAGAACTAATAATTTTACTCTTGAGTATCGCAACAATTGCCTTTTTTGCAATTCCAAAGCTTAATGGGATGCTTTCGACCTCACGACAAAAGTCTGCCGATAACGATGCCCAAATCATTGCAGTGGCAGCACAAGCTTGGCTCACACAGCAAGAAACGGCAGAAATTATGCCGACCATAGTCGAGGCGAACACACTTAGCGAAGGTGATGTGAAACAGATTATCAGCTTGGCGTCCTCAATTGATGCTGAGGTTGCAAAAACTGTAGTGATTACTGTGAATGGGGAAATTGCCCCTGAATGCTATCAACTAAAAAGTGTGAATTTAGTGAAAAAGCAATTTAATGCAACTGTAAATAAATAAGAGCTTTGGCGAACATTAATGAATAATGTTCGCCATTTTCTTGAACAATAAAAAAAATAGTAGTATAATTAATTGCAATAGGATAACTTAAAATTATAAAATGCTAGGAGAAGTTTATGCCAAGATTTTTTTGCAATGAAATCTATGAAAATGAGGCTCATATTGTTGGCGACGATGCCAAGCATATCTCAAAAGTTTTGCGAATGCGTGAGGGTGAGCCTTTAACAATAAATGATATGCAAGGGTTCGACTATGATTGCGAAGTGCTAGAACTAGGTGAGGTTGTAAAGCTTCATATACTACGGAAATACAAAAATGAAACCGAACCTAGCGTGAAAATCACCCTCTATCAATGTTTACCTAAGGGTGATAAACTCGATTTTATCATTCAAAAAGCAGTTGAACTGGGTGTATGCACGATTGTTCCAGTTGCAAGCAAATTCTGCGTTGCCAAAGCAGATAAAGATACTTTTGAAAAAAAACTTTTGCGATATAATAAAATTGCTTTTGAGGCTGCAAAACAGTCTGGTCGAGGTATAATTCCAGAAGTTTTATCTATAATAAGCTTTAGAGATGCAGTTTTAAGAGCGAAAAATACAAACTCTATCATTTTCTATGAACATGGTGGCGAGCGTGTTTGCAATCTCGTAAGCGAAGACGTCAAGGAAGTATCAATGTTCATTGGTAGTGAGGGTGGGTTTTGTGAGGATGAGGTTCAACTCGCACTCCAAAATGGCATTGCTGCCGCTACGTTGGGTAAACTCATTTTACGATGCGAAACTGCCCCAATTGCAGGGCTTGCATTGGTGCTAAGTTCTACTGAAAATATGTAACCGAATTTTAACTTGTTATATGCAAATTATTGGTATATAATTTAACTATGTTATGGGAAGGAGAGTGCTTATATGAGAAATAAAAAGAGAATGGTTATTACCATAATAGCTGTTGCCACCGCAATTGTTGGTGTGGCTGTGGCAATTGGTGCCTACCTAAAAAGAAAAGCGGATGACATCAGCGAGAAACTTGACTTTGACGGCGATTTGTACTACGAAGATGAAGATTATTTTGATGACGAAATTACTGCACCTGAGGAATCAATTGAAGAAGATTACGATGATGATGAGCTATCTTCACAAGAAAAAGAATAATTTTTATGTGTGCTATTATAATAAAAGCAACATTTATAGATGTTGCTTTTTATTTTTATAAAGTAGAGAAAAAACACTTGACATCTACTTAATTCTATGGTATTATAATAAAGCACTCTAACGAAAGACGCAAAATAAACATGACGCGGAGTGGAGCAGCTGGTAGCTCGTCGGGCTCATAACCCGAAGGTCGTTAGTTCAAGTCTAACCTCCGCAACCATAGTAAATTACAGGCTTTGTAGCAATACTTAGCCTGTTTTTTCTTGCCCTAAAATAGGGGTTTGGTGTTTAATTGGTGTTTATTGAATAAAAAACCGATAAATTAAAATAATAATAAAAATAATATGAGCAGGTAGACTATCCTAATTTAAAGGACGGTTTACCTGCTTTTTTTTAGTTTGCTTTTAATTTTTGGGGAACTAACATATCTTCAAGCGCATCAGAGGCAATTTCATCAACGGTCTTTATTGCGTGTGCATACACTTTCGTAAGAGTGTTAGTATTTGCGTGTCCAAGTCTTTTTGAAACTGTAGCGAAGTTCATACCACTTGCGATAAGTAGACTTGCATTTGTATGCCTCAACGAATGAATGCTGATACTAGGCAACTTGTTTCTTAACACAAATTCGTGAAACCAACCAGTAATAGTATCAGGGTGAATAGCTTGACCGCTTAGACCAGTAAAAACCTGTTCTGATTTTATCCACCTGTCGCCCATTCTAACACGTTGTGAGTTTTGCCACATCTTATATTCTAGCAAAAGACGGAAGGCAGTATCGGAAACCTTAATTACTCTTTGTGAACTATAATTCTTAGTTGTATCTTCAAATATTCCTTTTTCGGGAAGATACAGGTTAGTGCGTTGTATATTAATCACTTTATTTTTAAAATCAATATCAGACCACCGAAGTCCACACAACTCACCACGCCTCATTCCTGTATAAATGAGCAGGTTTATAATGGCAATATACTGTATTGGTTCATCTTCTAGGCAAGCTAATAGTGCAATCGTTTGTGTGTCATCAAGATATTTAGCCTCTGTCCGCTCTACCTTTGGCGGTTTTACTCTATCACAAGGGTTAGAAAATATTACTTGCCATTGTACAGCGGTTGCTAGAATAGAAGATATTAGCCTGTGATGGTGAAGTACGGTTTTTGACGATAAAGTTTTATCTGTGTCTACTGGCTTAAATATATCGTTGAATGGAATGTTTAATGCTACTGCAATTTGCTCGCTACATTTCTTTGATATGTTTTGATTTTTGCATAGTACAGTTATGGTAGTTGTAGACACTTTGGAAAGTTCAGCTAGTCTAGTCCTAGTCAAGCCTCTATCTTTTAATAGGGTAGGTATATCAATATAGGATTGAAAACTGGTATCGGTTCGCATACCTGCCTCTGAAAGGTTATCATAGAACTTCAATAGGTGCTGAGGTTGAAGTTTATCTATTCGAATATGTCCTATTGCTTGATTTATTCGTACTAACAATTCTTTGTATCGTGCCAGTGTTTTAGCTTTTAATTGTTTGGTAGCATAATCTTCAAACCACCTATCGGCAAAATCAGCAAACTTAACGGTACCGTCTAATATTTGCCCAGTTTTGCACTTCTCTTCAAAGATAAACTTTTGGCGGTCTAATTCTTTTTCAATCTGTTTAGCTGTCATGCCAGGTACAGGAATATAAGTTGTATGACGTCTTATTTGCTTGCCTTGCATATCATAGCCACAGGATACAGTTATTTTATAGGTATCACCGCGCTTATTGATTGTTGCCATGTATTACACCTTCTTTTCTTTAATAGATTTTAGCCATTCGATATATTCTTGCTCTGTTTTAGTACCCATTTTCACATCAGACTTCCATTGAGTAGCATCTGCAATAAAGGAAGTCAATTCTTCTTGATACTTTGGGTTTTCACAGTTCTTAGTTTTATTTCTTTTGCTATTATAGAGTTGTTTATAAAGTTTTGTAGCCTCATCATTACGTGTTTTATTCAAATAATTTTGATATTTCATGTAATCACCACAAGTTTTTGAGTTATCCTGTGGTGATGTATTACTGCAATATATGGTATCAGAACGAGTTGTTGGCACAAAATAATTGCCGCAATTTGGACATTTTTTAATAGTACAGTTGTGTTCAATCATTGTAAATAGTATAAAATTGAAGCAATCAATAAACGAGGTGAATCTATAAAACTTTTTTGAAATTATACTGTCTTTTATATTATAAAATTCTTTACAAATCTCGTCGTATTTTTGTGACATTGTTAGTTCACTATCCTTTGTTATACTATCAATATTCCTAAATAAATTTCGGTCATCTCGGTAATCGTCAAGGCTAGAACT
>JBAQWI010000078.1:0-2135 GCA_049298835.1 Oscillospiraceae bacterium | reverse complement strand
AGGAAGGTTTTCAATATTTACAGGCCTTTCGCTATAGCGACTACCTCCCAACGGCGGGATTGGAGAAGGATACTTACTAAACATAGGATCTAATAGTAATTTTTTTCCTTCTATCTCCAAAAAAAATGCAGAATGACCAAACCAGACGATTTTCGCCTGATTATTGCCTTCTATATCTAAAGGAGCGTAAGGCTGTACTGGAATCGTTATTTCTGGTCGAGCTTGCGGATTCCCTATAAAAAAGTCTCTCAATATGCTAAGTTGGCTCCTGGTGTTGCTATGGGCAGGAAAGTTAGTTTGATTGATGAATTTGCCGTTGAGGAAGTTTGGAGATTGCTTTATTGTATCCAAATCCACATCTGATTTTTTTGCACCAAATACCGGATGATAGTTTATAAAAACTAAAGCAATCAAAATAATCCCTAAGACAATCAATAAGATAAGTTTCATTATTGCTCTACACCTCTTAAGCCACAATCCTCTGGCTTGTTCTTTTCTCAGGTATATATTATTCCTAATTTGCAGAATATTATCCATTAATCTATTTCTATTTTGATCATTCACTAACCCACATACGCCATTATCATATACAACTCAGGAAAAAAGCAATCAAAAGCCAGACTTAACATCTGGCTTTTGATTAAGCATATTATTCTATTATTCCCCGATTGTTGTTTTAATAAGTTTTTGGATTCTCCATTATTGATTCACAAAGATAATGATTACTTGGTTTATATTAGATAATTAACCTATCTCTCAAGGCGTCATTTTGGTTAAACTACATGTTCATTTTTATATAGCCTGTCAATAAAGTGGGCTAAGTTCTTTGCAATATTGCGCTGTTTTAGTTTAAGAGTTGGGGTAACTTCATTCAAGTTCTCATGAAAACGGCGATTGAGTATGCCAAATTTTTTGATGGATTCATATGTCTCAAGACGGGCGTTAACAAGGTTTATATCTTCTTCGATCATCTTATAAAGTTCGAGATTAGAGACGAAATCATCACCCACTTGAATACAAATGCGTTCGGCTCCTTCTCCCTCGTAAATTAGTTTACTCTCATCAAAAGAAATATTGTTTTCTTTAAAATAACTAATAAAAAAGTCAAATTTGGGTACCACTACAGCACTTACGTACTTGCGTTCATCAGCAACCGCAAAGATTTGTTCAACAAAATCAGAAGTAGAAAAGCTATTTTCAATTTTGGCGCGCGGTACGTTCTTACCAGTATCCAACACCATAATCCCTTTGATGCGGTCTATAATGCGCAGATATCCGTCTGAACCTTCCACTACCACATCACCGGTGTGAAAATATCCGTCTTTTGTGAAGGCCTCTGCAGTAGCTTTAGGATCATTCCAGTATTCCAGGAATAATTGCTCACCCCTTAGCAGCAATTCGCCTTCCTCACTAATTTTTCCCTCTAACCCATTTGACAGGCAGCCAATAGAGCCAGGCAATATTTTTGCGATTTTGTTACAGCTAACCGCATTACAGGTTTCAGTACTGCCATACCCTTCTATAATTCGAATACCCATCGCCATATAAACCTGGCACATATCTGCAGGCAATGACGCCGATCCCGACCAAGATACTCGGTAACGACCGCCTAGTAACATCCTTACTTTGCTAAATACGGTTTTTTCTGCCCACAGATATTCTTCCCGCAAATCATCGGGTAGATTAGCCGCAATATCAATCCCTTCACTCATGTCAATAAAGCCATTGGCATCGGTACGAGCCTGGGTAACCCGAAGACCTATATCCATGGCTTTTTCAAAAGCTGCTTTCGTCTCAGGCGTTTTAGCAGTCATATTTCGTAAGGCCATATATACGCGTTCAAAAATTCTGGGGACCGAGCAGAAAACGGTCGGCTTGAAAATCTGTAAGTCGCCAATCACGGTGGAAGGCTTTTCAGCGTAGGCAATTGTCATTCCGTTTAACAGAGACATGATTTGTCCGCACTGTCTTTCATAGGAATGTGACAGGGGTAAAAAGGATAAAAGAACGTCACCTTCACCGAATGACATATTATCCCCGATAAAAAGACGCATAGATCGGCAGCATGATGCCATTATACTTTGATGAGTGTGTACCACGCCTTTAGGTTCACCGGTAGTACCGGAGGTATAGAT
>JBAQWI010000077.1:0-15239 GCA_049298835.1 Oscillospiraceae bacterium | reverse complement strand
CGGTTATGGACAGCCAATTGTAGCGGCTATTGCAGGAAGGGTTACTTTCTCGGGAACAAATGGATCATATGGAAAGCTTGTAATTATAGAATCTCCAGGTGGAATTCAAACATGGTATGCCCATTGTAGTAAGTTAGTGGTATCTGCAGGGCAAACGGTATCTCAAGGACAGCAGATTGCCAATGTTGGAAATACAGGACGTTCGACTGGTAACCATTTACACTTTAGAGTTGTTATAAATGGTGTACAAAAAAATCCGCTTAACTATCTTCCTTAATATACAACAAGACAAGGACTGCCTTTTCTCTATGAGAAACAGGCAGTCCTTGTCTTTATTCAAAGATGCTTTTAATCTTATCAATACTCTGTTTGCTAGGATGAAATGAAGTGAAATCGCTGTTATATTCGCCTTCTACAAGAATTTCAGTTGTGACCATGCTATCAAGTTTTAGTCGGTTTAGGAACCCCGTTTGACGTTTTGCAAAATCATATTGATTTAAGTTTGTTTCACAGTTATAAAAAATTACACTTACAAAGTTTGTATATTTCTCAATGAGGTTTTTATCGAAACCATCTTCTATCAGTTTGGAAATAAGCTCTGATTGTAACTTGTAATCACAAGAGCCGTTTTTATTTTTGCTAAAAAGTAAAGAAGAAACGCGTCTGCCATCTAACAACTGCTCGCCCTTTAGGATTGTTTGAGTTCCTATTATTCTGTCATATGGAAGGTTGTACGGAATTCCTCCAAAAAAATCAACTATATTTGATGCACCCACTTTTTGTAGCCTTGCATATCTGTCAAGTTCAATGCCGAAAATTGCCTTAATGGCATTAACCCCACCACGCATACCCTCATAGTCATAGTGACCTTGTAACGTATCGGTTTTTCCGTTTACATTAGAGACTGTGACGGTTGGTAACACGATTGGGTATAGTATGCCTTGGGGTGCATCATAATAGAGTAAAACTGCAACGTCGGGAGAACTTTCGGCATTGTCACAACCTAAAAATAAAATTGCAAGGCTTTCTTCTCTGCTTGGATGATACTCACTAATGTATGGGATTGCCTCTTGTTTTACATTTGCGTTTTTGGCTTTTGATAGAATTAAAATAACAAGAAAAACGCTACCTAGCACCATAAAGCTTATTAAAAGTGTTATAAAAAATACAAATGATCCTTTTTTTGAAGTTGACAAAATAAATAACCTCCTTTGCGGATATGTAGCATTATTGTTCCCAAAAATATAGTATGTAAACCAAAGTGATACCCAAAAAATTTGAAAATATTATAGCACTGTGTTATAATGACGAAGAATAAAAAAATTAGTTGTAACGGAGTGAGGGCTTTTGGGTAAGTTTTTTAATAAGAAGGCAATATTGTTTGATTTAGATGGAACTGTAATTGACTCAATGGAGGGCATTTTTAATGCGCTTTACTATATGTTTGACAAAGTCGGAGTAAAGGTGGAAAATAGTGAGGGACTACAAAGGTTTATTGGCCCATCAATTGGATCAACGCTGATGACGCACTATTCATTTGAAGAAAAAGCTGCAGAAGACGCAGTAGAAATATATAGAGAATATTATTCCACAAAGGGACTTTTGGAATGTACAGCATATGAAGGCATATTGGAACTACTAAAACTATTAAAGCTTCAAGGCAAAAAGATTGCACTTGCGACGAAAAAACCAGAGGTTTTTTCGTTAAAGATAATTGAAAATTTAGGATTGAGTAAATATTTTGATGCAGTTTGTGGTGCATCACTTAAAGATAATGATAACTCCAAGATGGCAATTATCGAGCGTGCAGTAAAAGCGCTTGGAGCGTCAAAGTGTGATGTAGTCATGGTTGGAGATACAAAATATGATGCAATTGGTTCAGTTGATGCAGGGGTTGACTGTATCGGTGTACTATATGGATTTGGCGAAGAAGATGAACTTACTAGGAACGGTGCAATAAAAATTGCAAAAGATGTGTCTGAACTTACAAAAATATTAACAGAGGATGAGTAGAATGAAAGAATACAATATACCGTTTTCCCCACCAGATATCAGCGAGATTGAAATTAATGAAGTCATTGATACGCTAAAATCAGGTTGGATAACAACTGGAGCAAAAACAAAACTTTTCGAGGGCAAAATTGCAGAATATTGCAAAGCAGACAAGGCAGTGTGCTTGAATTCTGCAACTGCGGCATTGGAGCTAACTTTGCGGGTATTGGGTATCGGTGAGGGCGATGAGGTTATCACTTCTGCCTACACTTATACTGCTTCTGCAAGTGTAATTTGTCATGTAGGGGCAACTCCTATTATGGTTGATGTTAAAAATAATTCATACGAGATGGATTATGATAAATTGAGCGATGCAATTACTGCAAAAACGAAGGCAATCATTCCTGTCGATATTGCGGGTGTTCCTTGTGATTACGATAAGATATTTGAAATTGTTGAGGCAAAAAAAGCACTGTTCAAAGGGCAAAACAGCATTGCAAAATCAATTGGAAGAGTTGCGATTGTTGATGATGCGGCTCACGCATTTGGTGCTAGTTACAAATCAAAGCCTGTAGGATCGATTGCAGATTTTACGTGTTTTTCATTTCATGCTGTTAAGAACCTTACAACGGGTGAGGGTGGCGCCGTTACTTTTTGTGGGACAAACGGTAAAAATGTTGAGGATATTTATAAGCAGTATATGCTACTTTCGTTGCATGGACAATCCAAAGATGCACTTGCAAAAACCAAACTAGGTGCATGGGAATATGATATTATGTCGCCAGCGTATAAGTGCAATATGACTGATATTATGGCAGCAATTGGACTAGGACAACTTTCTCGATATGAAGGATTGTTAGCTCGTCGACAAGAAATTATCGAGAAGTATAACAAAGGATTTGAGGGCACAATGATTGAGCCTTTAGTGCATAATTCTGATGAATTTTGTTCAAGCAAGCACCTTTATTTGACAAGGTTGATTGGCAAAGATATTGAATTTCGTAACAATACCATTATTGAACTTGCTAAAGTGGGCATTTCAGCAAATGTGCATTATAAACCACTACCGATGCTTACTGCCTATAAAAATCTAGGGTTTTGTATCAAAGATTATCCAAATGCTTATGCTATGTACCAAAATGAAATTACACTTCCGTTGCACACAAGGTTAACGGATGATGAAATTGAGTATATTATCAATGAATATATACGAATTGTAAACTGCAAATAATGATTACATAGTAGTATTAAAATCAACAAAGCCACGAGTTTTAACGTAAAACTCGTGGCTTTCAACATGAATTTTATTTATTGTTAAGAACTTAGTAAAACTCCTAGTATTTTAAGGGATTTGAATATTGTATGAAAAAATATCCAAAATATTAAGGCTGTTACCTTTAAACTTCTGACATATTTTACTTTGACATTGTTATAAAAGTATGATAATATACTATTGTGGTATGAATTAAACATAGGAGGAAATTATATGAAATTTAATCTTTCGAAATGGTCTGATAGCATAAACGTGCGTGACTTTATTATAAAAAACTATACTCCTTATGAGGGTGATGAGAGTTTTCTTGCAGAGCCTACTGATCGTACAAAAAAACTTTGGGACAAAGTATGCGTCCTTATGAAAGAGGAAAACAAACGTGGGGGCGTCTATGACATAGACGAAAAAACAATTTCTACCGTTTCTGCACATGATGCAGGATATATAGACAAAGAACTTGAAACAATTGTAGGATTGCAAACTGATGAACCACTAAAACGTGCGATTATTCCTTTTGGTGGCTACAGACTGGTGGTTGCTTCTTTAAAAGCGTATGACAAACAGCCTGACCTAGATGTGAATAATGTATTTAAATATAGAAAGACACATAATGATGGAGTTTTTGACGCCTACACTGACGAGATGAAAAAGGCACGTCATACTGGAATTATCACAGGTTTGCCAGATGCATACGGACGTGGAAGAATTATTGGTGATTATCGTCGTGTTGCCTTATATGGTGTCGATAAACTAATTGCACAAAAACAAAAAGCACTCAAAGAAGAACTTGTATTTGACATTATGGACAGCCCAGCAATTAGATTGCGTGAAGAAGTTTCAGAGCAAATTCGTGCCCTTAAAGAATTGAAAGAAATGGCTTTAAAATATGGGTTTGATATTTCTAATCCAGCAACAGATACAAAAGAGGCGATTCAATGGCTATACTTTGGATATCTTGCTGCTGTGAAAGAGCAAAATGGAGCTGCAATGTCAATTGGTAGGGTTTCGACCTTCCTTGACTGTTATGCACAGAGAGATATTGAAGATGGAAAGTATACCGAGTCAGAAATTCAAGAGTTTGTTGATCATTTTATTATGAAACTTAGAATGGTACGTTTCTTGAGAACGCCATCCTATGATGAGTTGTTTTCTGGTGATCCTACTTGGATTACCGAGGCTCTTGGTGGTATGGCAAATGACGGCCGTTCACTAGTTTCTAAGATGACATTTAGGTTTTTGCATACACTTGTAAATTTGGGTGCTGCTCCGGAACCTAATATGACGGTACTTTGGTCGGATAGATTGCCAGATGGATTTAAAAGATATTCTGCAAAACTTTCTATTATAACTTCATCAATTCAATATGAAAACGATGAGATTATGCGTGAAAAGTTTGGTGATGACTATGGTATTGCTTGCTGTGTTTCTGCTATGAAAATTGGAAAGCAAATGCAATTCTTTGGTGCACGTGCAAACCTTGCAAAGGCATTGCTTTATTCTATCAATGGTGGTAAAGATGAGGTGTACAATCTGCAAGCTGGTCCAATTATTGCACCAATTACCAGCGAATATTTAGATTATGATGATGTTATGATACATTTTGACTTTATCTGTGAATGGTTATCAAAGTTATACATCAACACCTTGAATATTATCCATTATATGCATGACAAATACAGCTATGAGAAATTGCAAATGGCACTTCACGATGAACATATTCTTCGCACCTCTGCTTGTGGTATCGCTGGACTTTCTGTGGTTGCTGATAGTCTTTGTGCTATCAAATACGCTAAGGTAAAACCTATTAGAAATGCTGATGGTCTGATTACAGAGTTTGAAATTGAGGGTGACTACCCTAAATTTGGAAACAATGATGAGCGTGCTGATAAAATTGCAGTTGAAGTCGTTACTATGTTTATGACAAAGCTGAAAAAGAATCGCACATATCGAGAGAGTATTCCTACAATGTCAATTTTGACAATCACTTCAAATGTGGTTTATGGTAAAAAAACAGGTTCAACACCGGATGGACGCAAGGCTGGCGAGCCGTTTGCTCCAGGTGCAAACCCTATGCATGGACGTGACTCAAACGGTTGTGTTGCTTCAATGAAATCAGTTGCAAAACTTCCATACGAAATGAGTCAAGATGGAATTTCTTATACGTTTTCAATTGTTCCAGATGCTTTGGGAAAATCTGAGGATGAAAAAATTGACAACCTTGTTACTTTAATGGATGGCTACTTTATGGAAAATGGACATCATATTAATGTAAATGTTCTAAACAGAGAAGTGTTGCTTGATGCAATGGATCATCCAGAGCTATACCCTCAACTGACTATTCGAGTTTCTGGATATGCAGTAAACTTTATCAAGCTGTCAAGAGAACAACAGCTTGACGTTATCAACAGAACTTTCCATACAAGATTTTAATATAAGTTTAAAACCTCTTATTGTAGATAGTTAAATCTACAATAAGAGGTTTTTTGTGATTAGAAAGTATTTGGAACTTAATCCTCTATTTGTGCTGTGTATAGGTGATAATAGCCACCCTTTTGAGCCAATAATTCATCGTGAGAACCACTTTCAGAAATGCCTTTGTCTGAAACATACATAATTCTGTTGCAGTTTTTTATAGTGGAAAGTCTATGTGCAATGATAAACGAGGTTCTGCCAACAAGTAAAGCTTGTAAACCTTGTTGCAATAGTCTTTCCGTTTTAGCGTCAATTGAGGAAGTTGCCTCATCCAACACTAAGATTTTGGGGTTAGATAACAGTGTTCTAGCAAAAGCAATCAGCTGTTTTTGACCCTGTGAAAGCCTAGAGCCACGCTCGTTTACCTGTGTGTAATAGCCATCCTCAAACTCGGTAATGAATTCATGAGCACAGACCGTTTTACAAGCAGAAATGACTTCATCATCAGTTGCGTCTAGCTTACCATATTTAATGTTATCCATAATAGTACCGCTAAAGATGAAACTGTCTTGAAGCATAATACCCATTTGGGAACGAAGTGAAAGGAGCGTTACCTTAGAGATATCGTTGCCATCAAGCTTTACTGCACCGTTATTAATGTTGTAGAAACGAGAGATAAGGTTCACTATCGTGGTTTTACCTGCGCCAGTTGGACCAACCAAAGCGATTGACTCACCTGCTTTAATATCAATGCTTAGATTTTCCAAAATGTTAGTTGTGCCATCATAGGAGAAAGTAACGTTGTCAAACGTAACGTCGCCCTTAATCTCGGGAAGTTTTGTTGCGCCCTCAATATCATCAACGGTAATTGGTTCATCGAGCATTTCAAAGATACGCTCAAGGTAAGCAATTGAGTTGATAAATGAGTTGTAAAGGTTTGAAAGACTTAGTATTGGTTGCCAAAAACGCCATGCATAGGAAGCAATCGCAATCAGCGTACCAATCTGCACCTTAGGACCTAAAACAGTTAGTCCAACCAAATACATTCCAGACACAACCCAAGTTGAAATGTTGTCAACAGAGTACCATACAAGGTTTGATGTATACTGTGCTTTCATCCAGCTTTTGCGGAAGTTTGTATTTAGCTTGTCGAAAATTTCAGCATTTTCTTCCTCACGAGCAAAGGCTTGTGTGATTTTTTGTCCGTCAAGACTTTCGTGAAGATATGCATTAAGATTGGAACCCTTGTTTGAAACGTCCTGCCAAGCACGTCTTTGTGCAGGTTTAATTAGGATTGTAACAATTAAGAACAGCGGAACGCCTGCAAAAACCACAAGGCTAAGTGCAACGCTCTGCGTCAGCATAAAGATTGCAATAATAAAGATATTGAAAATCTCAAGAATAAAGTTGATAATTCCGTTTGATAGCATATCAGATACGTTATTCACATAGTTGATTACCCTTGTAAGGATTTTTCCGTGAGGACGGTCATCGTAATATTGGAATGAAAGCTTTTGAAGATGTTTGAATAAGTCCATTCTAATATCATAGATAATTTCTTGTCCCACAATTGTCATATAGCGTGAGCGCAAGATACCAAACCATATACTTAGCGCAATGCATAGCAACATTGTTACAGAAAGTATAATAAGAAGTTTGTAATCTTTATTTGGAACAGCTACGTCAATGCCTTGTGCTACGAGTAGTGGGCAAAACAATGCACTAATTGCAGAGAGCGCTGATAAAATAAGGGAAAGTATCATCTTTTTCTTATGAGGTTTTATGTATTTTCCAGCACGTTTGAGATGGGAAAAGCTAAATGGGGTTTCGAGAGTTTCGTCAATATCAAATTTATTTCTAGCCACAAATATCACCTTCATTTCCGTTTTGTAGAAGGAATACTTCTTTATAATAACCCTCTTGTTTAAGAAGTTCTTCGTGTGTGCCGTATTGAACAATTCTTCCCTTGTCGAGAATCACAATTTTGTCAGCTCTCTTAGTAGTAGAAATACGTTGTGCTACAATAATTTTTGTGCATTCAAAAGCAAGGTTGTTTAGCTCATTTTGAATATATTTCTCGGTTTCAAGGTCAACGGCTGAGGTTGTGTCATCCAAAATTAGGATAGATGGTCTTACAGCAATGGCTCTGGCTAGTGCAATACGCTGTTTTTGTCCGCCAGAAAGTCCTGTTCCTCTTTCTCCGATTACAGTATCAAAGCCTTGGGGAAGTTTTGAGATAAAGTCAATGCTTGCAACTTTTGCAAATTCTGCAACGTCTTCTTCCGAAAGGCTGGTATCACCATAAGCAATATTACCATCTACTGTATCGGAAAATAAAAATACGTCTTGGGTTGCAATACCAATAGATTTTCTTAGATACTGCAAATCAAGTTTGTTAATTGCAATTCCATCTACTGTAAGAAGTCCACTTGAGACATCGGTAAATCGAGGAAGCAGGTTAATGAGTGAAGTTTTTCCACAGCCTGTTGGTCCCATAATCGCAATGGTTTCGCCCTGTTTAATGTCAAGTGTAATGTTTTTCAAGATATCTGTACCGTGCATTTTAAGGGATACATCTTGAAATGAAATATCTCCTTTGACACGATTAGCGGGACTTATTGCATCATGGCGTGAAGTAATTGTTGAGCGTGAGTAGAAAAGCTCAATAATCTTTGAAGCACTTGCAAAGAAACGTTGCAAGTCATTTAGCAACATACCAATTGTACGCATTGGGTTTGTGAGAGTCCAGCAAAGTCCGTTGAATAATGTGAAAGTACCGAGTGTAATTCTTCCTGTAATTAGGAATGCACCACCGACCAACAAAACTGCAACAGATAATGCCTGTGAAAGTCCGTCGATATAAGGAAGGAATTTCAACCAAAGCATTGTAGCTTTTAGGTTTGCATCCTTAAACTCTCTATTTTTGTCTTCAAACTTTTCACATTCGTAGTCCTCTTGTGCAAAGGCTTTTACAACCCTATTTCCAGAAATGTTTTCTTGGGCACAAGTGTTTAGCTGAGATAGCTTTTCTCTAAGCTCAACATAAAGAGGGCCTACTTTCTTTGAGAAAACCCAAGTTACAGCAAAAATGAATGGGGTTACCCCAAGCAAACAGAGTGCAAAAAGTGCGTCTTTAACAATAAAGCAAATTGCTGTTGTTAAGAACAAAACGATACAGTCAATTAACATACGGAAAACCCAAGCCACGGTATGTCTAACCATATCCATATCACCGGTGAGTCTTGTCATTAAATCACCTGTGCGGTTTACCGAGTAAAAGGACATATCTTGTTTTTGCATATTTTGGTACAAATCGTTGCGCAATTTGTAAATAAGTCCTTGAGAACATACCTCGTAGGTCATAACCGAAAGATATCCAAATGATGTTCTTAGTAGAGTGAAAGAAATTAAAACAATCACTAAGGAAACTAACAGATTAATGACATCTTGTGTCACCACTGGATTGCCCACAAGTGGGTTAAAAACCCTGTCAATAATATCTGCAATGATTAAATTTTGCACCAGCGCTGATCCTGCAAGCAATACGGTTGAAAATAATGCAAAAATATATCGTCCCCGATAGCCTTTCAAATTCTGCCAAATCCATTTAATTTGAAACATATATCCACCTCCAATTTTATTCTATCTTTGTTTAAATGGGCAACCACCATTATAACGGATAATATAAAAAATAAAAGGCTTTTTATCAAATTAGCAGAGTAAAATATGACGAAGTTTAGCGGCGAATATTGTGCAATTTTGCTGATTGTTAGTGATTGTGTATTGTACTTTAAAATTATATGGGTTATAATACCAATAATAGAAAAAACCAGTTAAATACGGAGGGTGTATAATGATTACCAAGGTGAAAAGTGTTGGATTAATGGGAATGACTGCATATACAGTTGAAGTTGAAGCGGACATTTCAAGGGGCATTCCACGTTTTGATATAGTGGGACTTCCAGATACAGCAGTAAAAGAGAGTAAGGACAGGGTTAGCTCTGCAATGAAAAATTGTGGATATGAGTTTCCTGTAGGCAAAATTACAATAAATCTTGCTCCTGCAGATGTGAAAAAATCCGGCTCGATCTATGATCTTTCAATCCTTATGGCAATGATTCAAACCACAGGACAACTAGATGCCGATATTGACAACAGTGCATTTATAGGTGAACTGTCCTTAAGTGGTGAGCTTAGACCTGTAAACGGTGTTTTACCAATGGTACTTTATGCGCAAGAAGAAGGCTATGAAAATATATTTATTCCAGTGGAAAATGCGGGCGAGGCAAGCGTTGTTGAGGGGATTAACGTCTATGCGATAGAACACGTCAAAGAACTTGTAAATTTTTTAGTGGGTGCAATAGAACTTTCAACCATTAAACCATTTGAAAATTCAACTCATAATGAGCAATTTTCGCCTGATTTTAGTGAGGTGAAAGGGCAGTTTGGTGCAAGACGTGCACTAGAGATTGCGGCAGCTGGTGGACACAATGCAATTTTAATCGGAAGTCCAGGCTCGGGAAAAAGTATGCTCGCAAAAAGATTGCCCTCAATTTTACCTGATATGACATTTGAAGAGAGTATAGAAACAACAAAAATTCACTCAATTTCGGGATTGCTTTCCAAAAGTCAACCCCTTGTAATGACAAGACCATTTCGTGCACCACATCATACCGTATCTCCTGCTGGACTTTCTGGAGGAGGAAGTATTCCAAAACCTGGTGAAATTTCATTGGCACATAACGGTGTGCTCTTTTTAGATGAGTTGCCCGAGTTTTCACGACCTGCAATGGAAATATTACGTCAGCCTATCGAGGACGGAAAAGTTACTATTTCTCGTGTAAATGGAACGCTCACCTACCCTTGTTCAGTAATGCTAATTGCAGCAATGAACCCCTGCCCATGCGGATACTTTGGGCATCCAACACGCCCGTGCACCTGTTCTTCGGGAAAAGTAGCACATTATCTTTCAAAGGTTTCTGGACCTCTCTTGGACAGGCTTGATTTACATATTGATGCAATGCCCGTCGAGTTTGACCATATTTCATCGAAAACGCCAAGCGAGAGTTCTGCTGAAATTAAACTGCGTGTAGATAAAGCTAGAAAGATACAAAATGAACGTTATAAAGGAACTGGAATTACTTGCAATGCGAGGCTGACCCCTGCAAGATTGCAAAAGGATTGTCCTGTTAGCGAAAGTGGACTGCAATTGCTTAGAAATGCCTTTGAAAAGTTAGGACTATCAGCTCGTGCATATGATCGTATACTAAAGGTATCACGCACCATTGCGGATTTAGATGAAAGCGATACTTTGGAAAGCAGACATATTGCTGAAGCAATACAATATCGCAGTTTGGATAGAAAGTATTGGCAAGCTTAAAATATAAAACAATATACCGTGTATATGTAGATATATTCCTAAAATTTTTACAAGTTATGCACAATTTATTTTTAAGTTATTAAATTTACTTATGTATAATATTAATTAAGTAAACAATTTGAAGATAAATTGTAACCAAATTCGTTAAAAGTATAACAGATTGAAATTGATTATACTTATTATTAATGGTACAATCAATTAAGTAATGACATCATTCGACGATTATGCAAACGACACAAGGAGATATTGGATATGGCAAAACCTTTAATTGTAATTAAAGACTTGCGGAAAGTCTATAGGATCGGTACGGAAAGAGTTGTGGCCTTAAACCGTATGAGTCTCGAAATTTATGAGGGCGAAATCTGCTGTCTGCTCGGAACGTCCGGATCGGGTAAATCTACCCTTTTAAATATGATGGCAGGGCTAGAAAAACCCACAAGTGGAAACATTGTTATTGACAAGAAAACAGTAACTTCATTGACGGAAAAAGAACTTGCGGTGTTCCGCCAGGGTAAGATAGGATTTGTTTTCCAGTCTTATAACTTATTGCCATCAATGACTGCACTAGAGAATGTTGCGATGCCACTTTTGTTTTTGGGTGATAGTAAAAAGAATAGAAATACAAAGGCAAAGTCAATTCTTAAAGCTGTTGGGCTAGAAAAACATATGTATCACCGACCAACCCAAATGTCTGGAGGACAACAACAGCGTGTGGGTATTGCAAGGGCATTTGTCAATATGCCAAAAATAGTTTTTGCAGATGAGCCTACGGGTAACCTTGACTCAAAAACAACGGTTGAAGTTATGGCAATTATCATAAATCTTGCAAAAACACACAATCAAACACTTATTATAGTTACTCATGATCCCTCTATTTCCAAATATGCGGATCGTATTGTACATATTCTGGATGGTGATATAGCAAGTGTTGAACTCAACGAAAATCCAATTGTTCCTGACCCACCAGAACTAAAAGACCATGTAGCAGGAGTAGAAAAAACTAAGAAATCTGTAAAATCCACGAAACCTCTCAAAGCTACAAAATTAGAAAAAGCTGTAAAGGCAAAAGAATTGAAAGAATTAAAAAAAGCGACAAAGTTAGCAAAAGTCAAAAAATAGTTAAATAGTAATTGTACGCATATCATTTTCCGACGATATGATAGCGCGTTTTAATAATTTTTTTCGTCGGAGAAATGGAGCTACCAAAATGAAATTTAAGAAACTTTCAGCAGTTTTCCTTTCACTAATTATGCTAGTAGCATTCACTATTCCACTTAGCGTGAGCGCGGCAGACCCAATCCCACCAACCCCAACACCAAACGATGGCGGAGAAATAACGGCGCCGGTCAATCCAGAGCCATACATCTATTCCATGGATACAACTGTATTCCAAGCTGGTGACGTGATAGCTGTCCCAATCAAGCTAGCTACAATAGACGGATATGCTGATGATGTAAGAATGAAACTTGCGGGTCCAGAAGGCAAAGAAGCAATGTTTGGATTTTATGAGTCAACTGGTTGGCTTAAAGTAGGCAATATTAGCGGCGAAACAGATATTAAGCCATATATCCAAATAAGCCCATCTTTAGCAGACGGTACTTATCCTGTAAGTGTGATTTTTAACTATACTCGTAACGGAACACCTTATACTAAAACAGATAAAATTAATCTTGTTGTTCAGGGTAAGTCAACCACAGCACTTTATGTTAAGAGCGCAAATTTCGCAAAAGCACAAATTGGTAAAGACAATAAATCAAACCTAGCTGTAAATATTATGAACCCAACGATAAGTGCTGTTAGTAACGTTAAGGTTTCTTTTAACACAACAGCTTCAAAAGGCTTTTCATTATACGACAATGCTCGTAGCGTAACAATCCCATCGATTGGGTCACGTGCATCTGGTACAGCGAACTTTGGTGTCTATGTTGATTCTACAGTTGCAACAGGCAACTACCCTTTGACAATTGATATGTCTTATAAAGATGGAACAGGTACAGTTGTTGCTTCAAATGAAGTGGTTTATGTGCAGGTTACACGTACTGCTGATGCTGGTGCTGACGGAAAAGGAAGCACTCCTAGAATTATCGTATCAAAATATTCAACCGATGTTAAAGAGATAAAGGCAGGCCAATCTTTTACACTTGATTTTACACTTCAAAACACAAGTGCAACTGTTGCTGTTACTAACATTAAAGTTGTAATGGGTTCGGTTACCACAACAGGCACAGGTACAGGCGCGGGTGCTCAAGCTGGTGGCGCTGTTTTCTTCGCAGCTGAGGGTAGCAACTCGTTCTTTATTTCTAAAATAGAGTCACAAGGAACGGCAACTAACAAGATTAAACTTATGGCAAGACAAGATGTTGAGCCTGGAGTCTATCCTGTGTTGTTGAAATTGGATTATGAGGATGCTGCGGGAGTTGCAGTTCCTTCTTCAGAGGAACAAATTTCGTTTGCTGTAACGCAAGAACAACGCCTTGACGTGCAGGCGTTGACAATGCCAGCAGACGCTATGATGGGTAGCGGTATTCCACTTAACTTTCAATACATAAACAAGGGTAAAGCTACAATTTATAACCTTTCCGTTACTGTAGAGGGCGATTTTACTGTTGAGGGTGGAAGCCAATATATTGGAAACTTAACTGCTGGATATAATGACTTTTTTGATAACGTTATTATGCCAAGTAAAGAGGGTAGCTTAAAGGGTGAAATCGTATTAAAGTTTGAAAATTCAAACGGCGATGAGCTAGAACAACGCACTCCAATTACTTGTAACGTAGCTCCAATGATGGAGGGCGGAGAAATGGGCCAACCAGGCATGGGCGGCGAAATTGAACCAATGCCAGGGCAAGCTAAGGGTGGATTAAGTGCAATTCTTTGGATTGGTATTCCATTATTAGTTGTAATTGTTGGTGTTTTAGCATTTATTATAATAATGAAAAAACGTAGAGCCAAGAAAGTATTGGTGGAAGATGAAGAAGATTGATATATTAGGAATAGCGTTTGGAAACTTTAAAAGAAGAAAACTGCGTTCAGTGCTAACTGTATTGGGCGTAGTAATCGGTACCGCCTCTATTGTTACAATGATGTCGTTGGGTATTGCCATAGATGCATCTTTTAGCCAATCAATGAAAGATATGGGTGATCTAACAACAATAAACGTGAATCCAGGTTATGATGAAGCTACCGGTCAGCAAAAGGGCAATATGGATGATAAACTTATTGCAACACTTGGGGCAATTGAAAATGTAAGTGGAGTTTCTCCTGAAATCAGACTTTCAGGCAAGCTGGTTGCAGGAAAATATCAGTCTTATGCAAATATTTTGGGCGTGGATATGAAATATGCTAAGGAATTAGGCATTGAGATAGCACAGGGTAGCGTGTTTAATGAAACAACTGTATCTTCTGGAAAAAATATCTTTGCTATTTTTGGTTCAGAAGCTCCATATGAGTTCAGTGTGCCGAAAAAAGGTAACGGTGGCGGCGGTATGATGATGTACGGCGGCGGCGGTGGCGGAGAAGAAGAAAGAGAACCCCCGCTAGTAGACGTTATGTCTAAAGATGCAAAAATTCGCTATACATACGACTGGAGTTATGGTGAGAATAATCCTGGGGATACCTCAGTTAAGAAAAAACCTGTTTTGTATAATATAAAGCCTGTAGGTGTGACGTCAAAAAAATATGATAATAGCGTTTATATTGATATTGAGACGGCAAAACGCCTTAAAAAAGAATCCGATAAATTCAATAGCGCACAAGGCGGCGGAGAAATGGGCGGTGGGGCTAAAAAACAAACAAAGCAATCCTATGATGGCATTCGGGTTTTTGCCGATAATATGGAGAACACGGTTATAATCACAAAACAGATTAATGATATGGGATATCAAGCGTACAGCAGTGCTGAATGGATTAGCACAGCCAAAGAGCAAATGGGGATGATACAAATGCTTTTGGGCGGTATCGGCTCAGTTTCACTGCTTGTTGCGGCAATTGGTATAACCAACACCATGATTATGTCTATTTACGAAAGAACTCGTGAGATTGGTATTATGAAAGTAATTGGTTGCTATTTAAAAGACATTCGAACTATGTTTTTGGTTGAGGCTGGATTTATCGGACTATTCGGAGGTATAGTCGGCGTGGCGTTAAGCTATGGGCTTTCCCTGCTGATGAACACTCTCGCTA
>JBAQWI010000076.1:0-1589 GCA_049298835.1 Oscillospiraceae bacterium | reverse complement strand
CGTCCAAGTTGCTTACATCGATTTCCAAAAAGCCTTCGATTCAGTGTCCCATCCAAAACTCCTCCACAAACTTTCCGGTTATGGCATACATGGTAACCTACTTTTCTGGATATCTTCCTTCCTTACTAATCTCATTCAACAAGTCAGAATTGGTTCCTCACTTTCACTTTCTTCTCAAGTCATAAGAGGGGTGCCCCAAGGTAGTGTCCTTGGCCCTCTACTATTTAATCTTTTTATCAATGACGTCACTGATAGCCTTGATTCCTCTTCCACAACCAAAATTTTTGCTGACGACATCAAAATTTACTCTGAAATAACTAATCCTAATTCTATCACCAACTTTCAATCCCAGCTCAACCTAATCCACGTGTGGTCGGTAACTTGGCAACTCCCAATTTCTCATCACAAATGCTGCTTGCTCATGCTTGGCCATCAAACAACCATTGATGTTTCCCTTACCATCAATAATATTCCACTTGAAGTCCCTAATTTTGCCATTGATCTTGGTGTTATTGTCGATCCTCATTTGAAGTTTGATAAACATATTCATGACATTGTTGCTCGCGCTAAGCAACGTGGAGCAATCATCCATCGCTGCTTTTTATCTCACAATGTTAACAACCTTATCATGGCTTTTAAAACTTATGTTCGACCTATTTTAGAATATGCTCCTCTAATTTGGTCACCCTATTTGCATTACCTAATTGATTTGGTCGAGTCTGTCCAGCGTTCATTTACCAAGAGACTTCCTGGTTTCGCTCAGCTTACTTACACCGAGCGCCTGGTTAATTTAAATCTCCAGAGTCTAGAACACCGACGTCTACTTTTTGATCTTACAATGTGTTACAATATAATTCATGGGTGTTCTGCTTTAAGCTTTGGCGACTTTTTTGCCTTCTCTAATAAATCCACAACACGAGGCCATTCTCTTAAATTATCTGCTCATCTTTGTAAGTCTAACATTCGCAAGCATTTTTTCGCTGTTCGCGTAGTTCCTATATGGAACTCTCTTCCTGAAAAAATAGTCACGTCGGGTACCACCAGGACTTTTAAAAAATTAATCTCAACCTATGATTTTAGTATGTTTTTAACTTTTCCTTGTTACGTTTCCCCATCCCCGCTGATTGTATAGTTAAGTTTTATTTTTATTCATTGTGTTTAGCACTGTTGTATGCTAAATTACTATTTAATTCTTATATTGTGTAGGTATTTTGTTTGTGTCCATTTTACTTCTATTCTTATCTAATGCGTGTATCGATTTTAAATAATTATGTTATTTTATCAAGTCTGTGTTTTTAGTATATAATAACAATTTGCTTATTTTGTTTTGCTTTTTTTGTGATTATTTGATAAACCATGTTTAATTACTATTTGCCAAATGTTATCATTAATTTTGGTTATTTGTATTATTAATTTTTCTATGATGACTCTATTTATCTACTATATTTTATGTCTGTATATATTTTTTATAATTTTATTTAGATTTCAATTAATGATGAACATGTTTGTATATATACTAAAATACCATAATGGACAATTTTAGGGATAGTTTTAGTGTCTTTGGGGCCTTCTATTCCCCACCATTGCAT
>JBAQWI010000075.1:0-10565 GCA_049298835.1 Oscillospiraceae bacterium | reverse complement strand
CCTAAGCACATCGCCTCGGTGACTGCACCTTGAAAAAAACGCTCCAACAGTACGGCACAGATGCGATGCCACGGATTCTTTAAATTTGCTGGATCAAATACCCTCACATGGTTTGCAAAACTCACCTTGGTATCAAAATATCCCATCTCTCTACGCATATTGTGTATCAGCTCATATGCACGAATATGGCAGATAGACATATTTGCCATGACAGCTACCGCCTTGCCAAAGGACTTTTCACCAGGTGGCCAACTTCCAAAATAATATGATTGTGTAGCATAGACATTGGGTTCGTTTATGGTGATGTACTCACAAACAAGGTCACCGAAAGCACGAACGACAAGGGCAACGAGATTGATGTAATATTTAATATTTTGGGTACTTATAAACCCACCTTTTTCCTCAAACCACACTGGGTTTGTAAAATGGTGAATTGTAATGAGGACAGAAATCCCTTTTTCACGCAGATAGGTCAGCTCCTCACGGTAATGCGCGACAGCAGACTCATCCACTGTATCCTCTGACGGACACAGACGTGCCCATTCTATGCCAAGACGGTAAATCTTAATTTTCATCTCAGCCATAAGGTCGGCATCCTCTCGCCAACGGTTGTAATGGTCGGTGGCACGTGTAGGATCGGATCCATCCATAATATTGCCACGGTGATACCAGTCATTCCAGTTATGCCCGCACTCACCGCCTTCAATTTGTGTTGCCGAAGAAGCCACGCCTAGCAAAAATCCCTCTTTAAGTTTAAAATTCATATATTTACCTCCACAATTTAATATAATTACTGATTACGATTAATGAAAGTAATGTGCTGTTTGCTAATAATATATGTATTTCCTTTGACTATTAGCCTAACTTAAAGTTTGATTTCTCCCGTACATGAAAAACAAAAAATTATCTTGGCTGTAGATTATGCTCATTTTATTCGTTACTTATTTATTATAGGCATATTTAAAATTTATAGGAGGGGAAGTAATCGATACATAGACAAATTCCTCATTAGAATCATTTAGCAAGCCATGAATATCACCATCAACAAACCTCACAACATCGCCAATGTTAAATTCTTGTTCTTTATCATCTGCAAGCAGTAAAGCTCCTTTTCCTTTTACAGCATACCAAATCTGTTCAGATGTATCATGTTTGTGACGTGGTTGTGAAAATCCTGGCTCAAGATGAACTTCGGTAATTGTAACTCTCTCGCTCATAGAATTATCAAGGTTTAGCAATTGGCGTGATATAACGCCCTCACTTTGCAACGACTGAATTAACCCACACTTTATAAATTCCATTTTTAATTCTCCTATTATATAAATAACATCTATCTTAACTCGTAATTATCACCTTAATTAGTACATAAAGTAACTTTTATAACCATAATTATACTGCTAAATTATACAATTAACAACTATAATTTACAAAAATTTTATGCAATATGCATTTGTTTTTGATTTGTAGCACCGCTAAGTTTTTTATTAAAATAGTGAATAATTAATTATCAAATGTGAAATCATATTTACATATAGCATTAAGTAGAGGAGTAAAAATAAACATGATTAAAAGACAAAAGGCAAATACCTTTGAAAAATGCATATGCGATTTGATATTAATTCCATCTGTTCGTAATATGGTTAAAATTCCTGCTCATAGAGGTACAAATTGCCTTGATCACAGTATCTTTGTATCATATGTAAGCTTTAAAATTTGCAGACGTTTGAATTTAGACTATGTTGCAGCTGCACGAGGCGGACTATTGCATGACATATTCTTATATAATTGGCGTGAAAAAGATAGCCATATTGGATTACATGGGCTAACTCATCCAATTGTTGCGCTTAAAAACGCTTCAGCACTTCTTACATTAACAGAAATGGAAAAAGATATTATTGTAAAACATATGTGGCCACTTACTATTATTCTTCCCAAATATAAAGAATCATTTATTGTAGGTTGTGCAGATAAACTTTGTGCAACAATAGAAGTACTTCAACTATATGAGTTGGTAATTAGACATAGCCAACTAAAACAATATAATAAGAATTAAAAATTTGCATCTTGTTTAATCTTTCCCGTCACTGAAATAAAAGAAGAAGAGATAGAACTTAATCTATCTCTTCTTCTTTTTAGGTCGAGGGAGCGGCAATTCATCGCAAGTTTTACGAATAAAACACGATAAGAACTCCCTATCTTCCAAATTCTCAATCACGAAATGAGGTTTTGCGCCTGTGTACGGGGAATCTTCCTCTGCTCCTACTAGAAGTTCTGTGCCTGATACGGTTTTCTTTACAAAAAGCTGATTGTTGCAGATAAGTCCAATTACCTTACTATTACAATAGACGGTATATTCCCCAAACATTTTCTTATATGTAATTTCACCTGCACCACTAATTTGATCACATACATATTCTACAAAATCTATACTTGAAGCCATAATTTCTCCTTACTTTGAACACCAGTTTTTGCATTGCTCAATCCTTTTTCCGTTATCGCCTTGTTCTTCATCATAAGAAAATTGTTTCAGCAATGCACAGGGAAACTCGTTACATTGCCCACAATGCTCGATATTCTTACTTTCGTTACAAGTCTTTATAGGGCATTTTCACCCCAAAATGGCTTGTCAATATTCGTGCAACCTTTGCAGTTCATTTTTTCCCTATAAGAACATTCGCTGCACAAAATGCCACATCTTGATTCTATCATGTAGATAACCCTCCATTATGTTTTAATTCAAGTATATCACTCCAAACACGACATCTGTATGTCATGTTTATTAGTGCCTCTTCATAATATTTTGGGCTATGGCTTTTATTTGTGTACGTAGCTCCCTTGGTTTAATGGTTTCCACTTTGTCTCCAAAACTCAAAACCCAACTAAGTAAGTTATCCCAATTTGTAAATCCGAACTTGAAAAGTAGTTTACCATTGTCTATACAAGAAAAGCTGTCTATTCCATATTCCTCAACAAGCCTGTACTTAACACTTTTATCAAAGAGTCCTTCAAACATAATTTCATCAGTCAAATACTCATCAAATTGGGTTTGCTCCTGTGGAATGTGTCGCGTCCCAAACTGTGTGTCGGTAATCTCCAAATTACAAAGGCGGTTCAGCTTAAACACCCGAAAGTCATTTTTATCACAGCAATATCCAAACACATACCAAGATGACCATTTAAACACAATTAAATAGGGCTCAATCAACTTTTTCGCTTCACCTTTGTTGTAATAATAATCAAATGAAATCAATTGATTATTGGAAATTGATTCCTGTATCTTCTCAATCTTTGGTGCTAATGTATTTTTGTAGTGTGAGGAAAGGTCTATTACAATATTATTTTCGGTAGAATAAACACTGTCTTTGTTGCCAGAAAACTTATCAATTAACTGCTGATATTTTGTTGTTTGCGAAACACTATCAGGGCTTTTGAGTCCCGTTAATATTGCTTTCAACTCTTCAGATGTAAAAATAGTTTTGTCTATTTTATATCCATCTGCAACAGATATACCTCCGTTTGCACCCTGTAGCGTAACAATTGGTATGCCTGCCTTGCATATATTTTCAATATCTCTATTAATTGTGCGTCTTGAAACCTCAAATTTTTCCGCAAGATAAGGGGCAGTTACTTTTTCATTTTGCAACAAGATAGCAAAAATTCCAATTAATCTATCAATTTTAATAGTAATCGCCCCTTTCTAACGCATGTATAAATAACCCTAGCTTTCCATATGGTATATACGAGCTTTTAGGCTAAATGACATTGGAAATCTATCTTTACAAAAGTCATTACAAAATAAATTTTTGTCATCTACAAACATATTGTCTGTCATGTCGCAAATACATTGATCGTATTCATTAAAAAAATCAATATGTAAACCGACTTCCGTTAATGAGTTGATAACATCACTAATTGTGTACATCCAATAATAGTTTAGATGCTCTCTTGGTTTTGAAGCATATCCCCCAATTGAATTATCTGCGTCTGGTATTTTGCTAAAGTAAGGATATTTTATTTCTAGTTGATTTTTGCTAAACTTCTGTTCATCCATTGCAAGATAAAATGGATGAACATCAAAAATATAGAAAAACCCATCATTTTTCAAAAGTTGTTTGATAGTTTTTCCCCATTTTCTTAAATCCGGTAGCCAACCAATTGCACCCTCAGATGTAAAAACAATATCATATTTTTCATGATGAATTTCCGCAAGTTCCATAATATCTGATTCAAAAAAATCTGCGTTCTTGACGTCTAGGTCTTTAGCCATTTGCTTAGCATAATGAATGTTTTCTGGAACTAAATCAACACCTGTAACTATTGCACCAAGTTGTGCGAGTTTTATCGAATCAGCTCCTGTGTTACATTGCAGATGAATAATTCTTTTTCCTTTGATATCACCAAGTTCATCCAAGATTATTTTGTTAAATCTAAATGTATTATCACGAAACTGTTTTAAAAAGCTCTCATAATGATCTTTTGAAATCAGACTCCATGCCTCTTTATTAATTTCAATTTCTTTCATTAATTAATCCTACTCAAGCTGATAGAACCAATATTTATTTTATAAATATTGGTTCTATCATAACATAATACTACCAGCTTCCGCCACCACCGCCTGAGAAACCTCCACCAGAAAATCCACCGCCACCGGAAAACCCACCGCTACCAGTTCCTCCGCCAGTTTGTACTGGTGGAATGGACAAGTTTTGGTTCATATTTGTCATACAGTGATTGAACGAACTTAAGAACATATGGGTATTGAATGTGCTCATATTAAATCCACCGCCATAATACCAGCTTGGTGGTTCAACTGCTATACTCTCGAATTTCTTAGACCATGTGTCTGATACACCCAAAACATATGCGTATGGAAGTATACTGTAAAAATAGCTTGGATCTTCATGCACAAGCATTTCTATTCTTTCTTTTTCAGCAAACTCGATAAACTCACGCAAACCCAAAAGCTCACCAAACCAATCGTTACATTGCTGTGTGCGTTTTGGCATAACACAAGTTAAACTCATTGCTACTATTGATCCTAAAACTGCAACTATAACAGGGATAACGGACTGCAACTGAGAAAATCCAAGTGTAATCAAACCTAAATACATCAACCCAGCAGCTATAGATAATCCAATGACTGAGCCTGTTTTAGATTTTTTAGACATGACATACCATTTTGAAGCCATTGCAAAAACTCCAATATAGGTACCCAAAAGTACAACGGCCATAATAGCTGCAAGGATGAAATAACCCGCATTTGCTATCTCGACATATCCACCAATCAGCATCGCCAAAACAATAGGGACAATGGAAAGTAATCCTACAATCCCTTGGCAAACAAGTGATGCAGTTGTGTACAACGATGTCGATTTTGCCTTTGAAAATTTATTACGAAGCCTTGTCTTTGTTAGCTCTAGTGTTGAGAAAAATTTTGACTTTAAATCTGTTGTATTAACAACATCTCCAGAGGCAAACAACCCATCAAACATAGTTTTTTCATATCCGTTTGCGTCAACTGGCAAATCACTAAGCTTTGTTAGAACGAAACTATCGTCCCCTTCATTTTGCTGTATAGTAAGATACCCTTTGTCTGCCCAATAGATAATTAGTGACAATACATCCTTATTGTCAACTGTAGAATCCATGATATAACCAACTTCTGCTGGCGTAATTCCATTTGGAGGGGAAACTGTCATTACTTTTATAATAGGCTGATCAATACCAAAAAGTAGATATAGCACAACTGCAAGCACTGGAATTAACCCAATTAATATCCACATTAGCATAATAAGAGGTTGATTTGTGCTCTCATTTACAAAATAACCCTCTGGAACTTCTGCATATACAGTTGCCCCCTCAAATGCATTGAGTGGCTCGACAGATTGCGCAGTAATCACGTTTCCTTCAATAGTTCCTGCAAATTTACTTTGTGTCGCCTCGCCTAATTCCCCAGCAAAAATAGAGATGTTTTCCTGCGGAACTTGTTTTGGGAGTGTTAATGTGAAACTTGCATTTTGAATGGCTGTTCTCCAACCTGTAGGAATGAGGTTGATGAAAACCCTATCAAAGTAAGCGATTTTATCCTCACCAGCGTCAAAATCAAAGGAAATCACATATTCCTGCTCGCCACTTACATACCTTTCGGCATCGCCAATTTTGAGAACTACATTTCCATTTTCATATTCTTTTTCAAAATTGTGCCCGTCAACTTTAACATTCTTTATACTTGCACGATATTTTTGTTCTTTAACAATGCCGTCCTCTTCATGCTTCATATTTCCCCTATAAGGAATATAACGATAAATTCCGTGGCTTTGCGTAAGAAAGTTTACCTTAATTCGCTCTTCAATGTGATAAACATTGTTTTCCCCTAAAACTACATTTGAGTCATAACTTATCGTATCATAGTTTTGGTCAATCTCATTATAGTTGCCCTGTGCAGATGCAACAGGCACAATAGATATTACAAGTATTAGCGTCAAAATAAGTGTTGCAAGCAGTTTTTTAACTAATTTCATTACGTCACCCCATATATTTTATAGTACCAAAAAAGGGCTCAAAAAATGAACCCTTTCATATAGTCTATTAGAATTGAACTTTAACATTTTCTCTTTGTGTTGCATCTGAAACCTCATATAAAGGTTTTCTCTTGAAAGAGAACATAGACGCAACGATAACACTTGGAAAAGTTTCGGTCATAGTGTTATATTTATTGACTACTGCATTGTAGAAACGTCTTGATTTTTCAATTTCACTCTCAATTTGAGTAAGTTGCTCTTGTAACATTAAAAAGTTAGTATTTGCTTTTAAGTCTGGGTATGCTTCGGTTACCGCAAACAAACTTTTCAGTGTTGACTGGAATACGTTTTCATTTGCAATTTGGTCTTCCATGGTAGTTGATCCTGCCGCCATATTTCTTGCAGCGATGACTTTTTCTAATGTTTCAGACTCATGTTTTGCATAGCCCTTTACTGTTTCAACAAAGTTAGGTATCAAATCATACCTTTTCTTTAGAAAAACGTCCATTGAAGAAAATGCTTCTTCTGTTTGATTTCTTAACTTAATGAAGCCATTATAGCTTGATATAAACCATATCACTATAATCGCTACGATTGCGCCAGCAATAATCCAACCTATCATTTAGTTCACTCCTCATTATAATTTTGTTATTTCAAATATATACCATTTGAGGTATTACGTCAAGTAAATTATGCTTATTTCACTACATAGAACAATATGGAGAAGTAGTGACAGATACTACCTGCAAGCACAAAGAAATGCCATATGCCATGAAAATACTTATGTTTTTTCATAACGTAAAACACAATGCCACCTGTATAAAACAAACCACCTAGTAGCATTAATAATAATCCATTTGTCGCTAAATTGTCAACAATAGGCTTCATTGCAATTACTGCTGCCCAACCCGAAACAAGATACAGAGCAAGCGAAATCTTTTTGTATCGCTCAACTGAAATTGCATTTAATGTAATTCCAACTACTGCACTTCCCCAAACAATACCAAATACAACCCAGCCCATTGTTCCCCTTATTGTCACAAGTGCATAGGGGGTATAGGTGCCTGCAATTAGCAAATAAATGGTCGAATGGTCAAGGGCACGAAAAACCTTTTTTGCTCGATCATTGGTTAGCGCATGGTATAAAGTTGACATTGTATAGAGCAAAATTAATGTAAATCCGTAGATGGACGCTCCTACAATGCCCCAAGCATCTGAGAAAAACACAGCCCAAACAATCAAAACAGCACTTCCAGCTATAGCAAGTAGCGCACCCACGCCATGTGAAATTGAGTTTAGCAATTCCTCGCCAAATGTATACAGTTTCTTTGGTTGATCCATTAATACAGCCTACTTTCTATTCTTCTATTGTATGATTAACTTTTCTCTTTGAGAATTTGGAACTACACAAAAATAGCTTTTGCCAACATTCACTTTAATTTCTACCCCATCAGCAGAATAAACTTTAATTGCCTCATCTACAGATGCTTTTTTAAACGTAACGTCAATTGCCTTGCCGTTTGAAATATAATAACCAGTTCCTTTAGCCATAGTAATCTCTTTGTGATAGTTATCAGCAAGATACCCTACATCTGTATACATTAAAAATACGTTTGTAGATTGTACTGCTGCATTTTTATTCGTATCCAAATGGGGTTTTCCATTTTGTCCTTTGGAATAGGTTTGGGTTTTTAAGTCATATGTAAATGATGCCTTTGTTCCACTCGAAATTGGTGCGGTAATTTCATTTGCCACCTTAGCCGATGCATTGTCAGCCATCATATCCTCACCTGGTTTTGCAAAGTCAAATAGCGACGCTATCGGCTCCATTGCGGTATCAAAGCCTTTTTTTTCAATTCCTGCTTGCAAAAGCTTTCCATTAGAAAACCAGCAATGCTCTGAACTTTTTGTTTTTGCCCGTTCTTTATCTTTATAAAAAGCAACATTTGAAAAAGAAAGTCCATCAATATCATCAATTTTGTTATTAAAAATGGCTTCTTTTCCTGCAGCACTTCCGCCAAAATGTAGATAGAGTGCATTCATTGGTTTTAAAAGTTCAACATAGTCGTGACGTGCTGAACGGATTGAGCCAATATTGGGCATAGATTTATAATCAGAAAAAACTGCCATAAGTCTAGTAACTGGACCTTCAACTGGCATCTCATAGATAATATCAGCATCTGCAATTCCACTTTGTGGAAGCGCTGCTCCAATATTGTTTATCATTACAGCAACAGGACGAGTTTTTAGCAACTCCTCTGAATATCCAGTTTCACCTGTAAAAGGATTGACTATACCAACCTCTTCTATTGCTTGCGAACTTGTTTGAGAAATAATTGGTTGTGTCTCTGCATCCATATTCTTATCGCCAGCACAAGCGGTAAGCATTGCGATACACATGGCAAGTGCCATGCAAAAAGAAATAACTCTTGTAGTTTTCATTAGATTAAATACCCCCTAAAAAATTAGAACAGCGATACTTGTTTTACACTACTGTCCTTTGCAAATCCCCCTGCGTTATATAAAAACAATGCTTGTTCGTAATCTGTAACCTTTGCATATTCCTCTATCGGTTTATGGAGATATCTCAAATCAACAAGCAATATTTCCTCATAATGAAGAGGCAAAAATTGCATTAACGAATGTGCGTAGCTATCTTTAAATATAATAATTTTCTTACCGTTAGTTACGCTTGTTTTTATTTTTACAACTGGACTGTTTTCGCCTAGAAAAACTGTATATTTATCTTTTATCTCAAGATTTTCTTTGAAGAAAATTGAGGGATAGGTTTGTGTATTTTTGTCAGTATATTTTATAACATCAGTGACAACGTCCCCCTGTGCATAATGGTACAGGTCGATATTATCTACTAACTTTTCGCCATAAATAATCTTTGAGTAAAGCGTTCCTAGAAAATCATGTGAAGCGTGCTCAATATTAAACATATCAATCGTTGCAGGTTTAAGCCCTAGCGACTTTGCAAGTGTAGAATAACCCACATAGGAACCGTAGCTGGTCCAATGGTGATCTGTACGATAGAATATATAGTCGTCAGTGCTTGAAGCCAATGATGAATAGGCATCTGTGGTAGTTACTGTTTCAAGCTTATCATAAACAGTCTTGATATATGCCGTCTGGTCAAACACTTTTGCCATAGGAGGTGCATTCACCTTATAAAACTCAAGCGCAGTTGGCACAAGCATCATTTGTGTATCAATGATACCACTATATTTTTTTGCGAACTTATTGATTGCTTCAACATTTGATTTAGTAATCACCTCACTCGGCTCTTGTATATTTTCCAAAAGCATATCTTCCGCAATGAAAACCCCATTGATTTCACGTTTTCCAATTAGCATTTCAAGTCTTGTTTGTGCTGAGGAAAAACCACCACGAAAAACAATATGATCTGCCATAAAACTCTCTGCATTCTCCATAAAAGACTTGTCAAAGAACGAATCAGCTGTCAGCCTTGGAGTTCTCGCAAGACTACGATTTTCTAGCTGAGAAAAGCTTTTTTTAGGCAATAAAAAGGTTGCCAAAGACATAAGCACGATAATAGTAAAAAACAATCCAATTGTAACTTTCTTAAAGTTCATATATTTTCATCATGCCCCTTTCTATTAAACTATGTTTTTAAAAGTTAAAGTATAAAAATGGATTATAACCTGAAGTTACAAGATAACAGATACAGATAGCGAATATTGTAAACTCGAAGATTAACTTTATTATCTTATAGACATATGGACTTTTATTTTCAAATGGTTTTGAAAAGTATCTGAGTGTCGTGGTTGAACCAATTGCGCATATAACAAAAATCAATAGATTAGATGAAATCAAATAGAATGATTGCGTTTCAAAAGCACCTGCACCATTTAATCCAAACATTGCAGCAAAGAAACCACCTATTTCCCCTACTGTTCTCATTTCAAAAAGAACCCAACCCAATACAATCAACAAGAATGAATAAAGCCACTGAATAAAGCGAGGAAGTTTTTGTAAAAGTTTGCTTAAAAATAACTTTTCAATGATGATGATTACACC
>JBAQWI010000074.1:0-2349 GCA_049298835.1 Oscillospiraceae bacterium | reverse complement strand
TAGTCTAACCTCCTTTCATAGTTGAACTCCTCTCATCGTTCATGTCGTCTCTGTAAGCTGGGCATAAAAATACAGGCCGGTTATGCCTGTATTAGGATAGAAAATTCATTGATAGAGAGTGGGGGTGGCCTTAATAGCAGAAATATAGAGCCATAAAGCACTAAATAATAGCCCTCGAAAAATTTCATTTTTTTGTTATTCCTATAGGAAATTTTTATTTAGGAACGTACTCAGGAATTACCTCTTGTCTTGTTTGAACGCTTCTCAATGTTCCTGTCTTTGCTGTAAATGGGCACAAAAAAAAGCAGGTCCGGAGACCCACGTTCTATGTTTTATTCGGCATATAAATTCGGCGAAAATGGTTAAGGCATTGTATCCTTAACCATCACTTGATTGGAATAATTTTTCCATAACATCAATTATCCCTCGATAATAATCTACCTGGTCAGTTAGCAATTCGAGAAGGAACGAGTATTCTTTTGGGCCAACAAAGGTTTTTTGATAAAAAGGCATATCACCTTGGATACTCACTATAACAAAAAAATTTCACCATCAAAGCTGTATCTGTAGCTGGAATGCTTGCCCTTACCTGCATGCGGCGGCTACTTGTACAAGCATGTAATGATTGCCTTCTGCGGGAAATATAGTTCGGATTTATCCCAGCTTATGTTACAAGACTATGTCAGCCCGCAATTTATCCTGCAGTGTCAAAATAACTGAGCCCATGTAAGATTAATAGCTGTTACTTAGTCATTTTATCAATTATTAATTGCTTTAAATTCGGGCTCTTTTTTAAATATTGATCGTCGAGTACTTCGAATACCTTCTCCAGCAGCTTCTTCTCTGAATGATTCAATTTTGAGCAAAGATTGATTTGAGGATACTTCGTGACTGCTGCCGGAGATT
This sequence comes from Oscillospiraceae bacterium, assembly GCA_049298835.1. Taxonomy (GTDB): domain Bacteria; phylum Bacillota; class Clostridia; order Oscillospirales; family Ruminococcaceae; genus Paludihabitans. The sequence goes on along the minus strand of JBAQWI010000074.1, from coordinate 1,443 downwards.
GATTAGATATAATTCGAATATTATCATAAACATTGTTTCCGCCATTCCGTTTGGAAGAGACTTGTCTGATTTCGCGGGAAAGATCAGTCCCAATTTTAGATAGCTCAGCTAATATATGATGATAATTCTCATTTAGCTCAAAGTCATCTCGACGAGAATTGGGAAGAATCCTCGCATCAAATACAAAAACTTCTCCCTGAAACCAACCATTAAAACGTTCTTCTTTAAAAAGAAGGTTCGCGGTGGACCGGTCACCAACTAAAATATTGCCTTTGCGAAAGCGAAGGCCTTTTAGTTTATCGTCTAATATGGTTCCTAAATAACAGGATTGCCCATACCATAACAAGGCGGCTACGTCCCCGTTATTAGCCATTATTGGACGAATATGTACATTTTGAAGGTGATCGACCTGATGTTTGCTCATATTTACCAAGAAGCGGTCGCTATAAAATTTAAAAAGCTGTTCTTCCTCTGAATCACGCTGTTTGAGAAATATTGAATAGTGCGAAAGTGGATGACCTGCCTCGAGGCAAGCTTGTTCTATTTGTGCTCCACGGGAAAAACAATCTGGATTATAAGGAAGTGGGGCAGTTTGACACAGATAATCGCTTACTTGATCATAGTTTAAAATTTGTTTATTATCGCATATCCCGCTCAATACAACTCGAAAGTAATGTAGTTCAGGCTTTTCAATGTATTCTGTTCGCTTAATCACGTGCTTAAGGGCATCAACCATACCAAAGTTTTCGTATTGTCCCGGGATTAATATTTGGCGGAGTTCTTTGCAGTCAATAGAAATAATAGTACCTATTTTTTCTCCTATACAGCTGGTGTAAAAAGATAATTGATCCGTATAGCCTATTCCAACAAGACGGCCTATTCCACGAAACCCCCGCCTGTTAAGCAAACCTTTATTTGAATTACCTATACCTAAAAGCTGAAGTTCAACATCTTTTGCTGCGATACCAGATCCGTTATCTTCAACAACAATGCGTTGGGCATCGGAATCAATTTCAATTGTTACCCGAGCCTTCTCAGCCTGAATAATTCCATGCTCAATTGCGTCATCAATTGCATCGATAGCATTTTGAACATATTCCCGGTATATCACCATTGGCGTGTTATACATTCCTGATGTTAGTGATTCCAGGGTATATTTACCGATTGCAATGTTCAAGTTTACACCCCCTAAAATAGTCGGCTATGGAGCTGATTCTTAAATTGATATAGTACGTCAATAATTACCGAATCTTCACCACATTTTTGTTTATCAGCAATAAGATGATCCAAGGCATATTCTTGCTCATGCAAAAATGCCCAGATCGCCTCATAATCTTCGTTTAAAACGAATTGAACAAGGACATCTATTTGATAGCCTAGATCAAGGATTCCAAGCAGACAAAAACTGTATAATGCCTTCAGCGCTTCAATGTCGATATGTGT
>JBAQWI010000073.1:0-4552 GCA_049298835.1 Oscillospiraceae bacterium | reverse complement strand
GTCACGTCCACCACGCAAACCAAACGAGGGTGTTTTCTCAAATGGGCTTGCTACAAAAATTGTTATCAGAGGATTGTTCATCGGACTTTCCACCCTTGCAAGTTTTGTTACCCTATTTAAGATGACACAAAACGTTGATATCGCACGAAGTGGTGCACTATTTGCTTTGATTTTCGCACAGTTAATCCATGTTTTTGAATGTAAAAGTGAAACAAAGAGCCTACTTCACATTCACTATGGCAACAATGCAAAACTGATTTGGGCTTCACTTCTCTCGCTAACCACACTACTTTTGGTCATCTATTATGCACCAATTGCAGCGATTTTCTCAACTGTTCCCCTTACCTTTAGACAAGTAATTGTGCCAATCGGTTACTGCTTTATCGCACCAATTGCAAATATCATTCTGCATCCACAAAAATAAATGATTAAAGGGAATAACCAATTAAAAATTGGTTATTCCCTTTAATAGTTCACACTAAAATGTGCTGATATAATTATTCATATGGCTTATCATAGCGTTTTTGGTATGCGTTATGCTTTTTCAGCATTATATTCCATCCTAATTTCGCCAACCCAATCTTATCAGCAAAATTAAAAAGTCCCCTATAAAAATTAGAGAGTTCATATGGCTTTGCGAAATCTTCCATATAGTTCTTATTAAAACTACCTGTTTGCTCATATAGCAAACCAAACTCTGAAAATTTTATTGCAAGTTTTTTAAACTTATCTGGAAAAATTGCAATTCCAGCAGCTTCGCCCTTTGCAGCAGTACCAAGATATTTGTATCCTAATCTCTTTGTAAACTGCTCTAAAAACCTACTTACTATCTCTTCCTCTATTCCCTCTGGATATCCTGCCTGAACAATGAAACCTAGCGCTTTGTTATCGTTTTGAGCACTGGGAAACAGTTCAAAAAACTTCATAACAATTCCCGGCATAGCATGAATATAATTTGGCATAAAAAAGATAATATTATCATAATCGGCAATGCGCTCTAAAATTTCGTTAAAGTTTGTTTTGGCTATTGATATAATTTCACATGGATTTTTCATCTTGCTTACAAATGCTTGTGCAAGAAAATAACTTGCACTATTTTGGGCATTACCCTTGGGGGAACCATTTAAAATAATAGTACTCATTATTTTTGCACCTCCATGTCATATTGAGAAATTGGTTTTATTACGATTTTTTTAGAATAAAACTGAAAGAACACAAAGTTTATATAATCTTCAAAAGTCTTTTTACTTTCTTCGCTATCAAATGTTCCATCATAATAAAATTCAATATCAGGGTATTTATCATATCTAGGTAAATGCCCACTTCTTCCATCTTCTAAAAAAGTAATATAAGGGAGGAAAAGGCAAATCATCCTATCAAAAAGAGATTTCATATTCCCACTGACAAAATCATGAGTTAGTTTTGCAAAGAAAATAGCCTTATCAGCTTTTAAATAGGAACGATAGAAACCGTCTAAATCTTTATGGACACATCTTCCTGGGGTAGTCCACCAACAGCTCCAGCAACCCAAGCAATCTTTAGGATAATTTTTATTTAAATCAAGAGTAAAAACATTTGGTAAATTAAAGTCTCCACATTCTTTAACAATAATTGCATTCATAATTTATTTCCCCTTACATAAATAATAATTTATTATCCTCTTGAATTGAAGTACACTTTCACACTACCCGATGTAGCAGAGGCATCAATGAAGTTTGCTTTTTCTTCACCAGTTGAGCCTTTGAATGTTTCATCATCAACCTTTGTCGATCCTGATGTGGACGATAGTTTGTAGCCATATTCGTCTCTTGATAGGCTCGAATATACCTTAACTGAACCTGAAGTAGAATAAAGATTGCTCTTGCCCCTAGGTTCACCCTGTACATAAATTGAACCAGAAGTATTTCTCACATCCATAGAGGCTGTATTTGCATCATACATCTTAATACTACCACTTGAGTTTTTTGCTATTATGTTTTGACAGGTAGCCCTTTCAATCAAAATTGAGCCTGAACTAGCTTTGACATCCATAGAGTCTGTATTTGCATCATACAGCTTGATACTGCCACTTGAATTTTGGGTTATCATATTTTGAGAGGTAACCCCTTCAATTAAAATTGAGCCAGAGGTAGATTTTACATACATATCCTTTGCAGTTATATTTGAAAGCTTAGCCGACCCAGATGAGCCAGAAATGTCAATTTTATCAGCCTTAACGTTTGACAGGTTGCGTGAACCGCTAGAGGATTTTGCATAAACGGTTTTTGCTGTGAAATCATTTGCGTGTAAACTTCCTGAGCTTGTTTTAAGAGTAACATTTTCAAACTCTGTACCATCTATGTAGTAAAGTCTAACGTAAGAATCTTGAAAATTAAACAGTGATATTGAAAATTTCACATCTGTTTTGAATGTAAATGTGTCACCGATAACCTCACATACTGAAAGTCTTTCTGAACTGTCAATGTTATATTCAATTACGTTCTTGTCCGATTTTATCATTTCAATCCTACCTGCGTGTATAGAAATATCTACGTTTTTAAAGCTTGTTAATTCTTTTGACACTTGGTTATCATTCCCTTCACTTGTATGGATACCATCTCCATCAATATATGTTCCCACAAATCCTCCGCCGAAGATTCCCCCTGCCGTGGCTGAAAAGATTCCTACTAAGAGTAATATTCCTGCTACTATCAACGCAATGTTTTTTTTACCCATTGTTATGATTCCTCCTTAAAATTTTTCTATTGATAAAGATTGCAATGCCTTTGAATGAACTTCTTGTAATCATCAAAGTTGGAATAAATACAAGAATTGAAAGTCCTGCAAGAATTAATCCTGCTCCAAACGCCAAAAGGAACGATGAAGGGCTTGCTGGAATGAGGATAAACGATGCAAACGTCAGTAAAACTCCTGAAAGTGCAAAGGAAAATGCAACTGCAAAAAATGTGAACAACAAAGCAGCAAACGTAATTACAAGAGCTATTGCAAGTATACCAAAAGCAATTGCCAATGGCAATGCAATTGGCGCTGCAAAAATAGCACCGATAGAAATCCAAACTGCATTAAGTGATTTTTTTGTGCTTGATTTTCCTGTTTCCAAATATCTAGTGGCTGAATTTGCTCTAATTCCTATTGCAATATCTTTGATAGATCCAAGCTCTGCAATTACTGCCTCTTCATTTTCCACCCCAGCCTCATCAAAATACTCGTTGTAATATTGCAAGACATCTTGAAGCTCCGATGACTCAAGATTTCTTAGCTCCCCGATAAGACCCGTAAAAAAATCCCGTCTATTCATTTTCAAACCCTCCTGTTAATACTTTCTCAACTGTCTCTTTATAGCTATTCCAATCCTCAATATATTGTACTAGTTTTTCTTTGCCTTTGTCAGTAATAGAATAATATCGGCGATTTCTACCTTGAAATGGAACGTCATAGGTAGTCAATGCACCATCCTTTTGCAACCTTCGTAGCACAGGATAAAGGGTTGAATCAGATATATCCATTAGCTGTTTGGCTCGTTGGGTTAATACATAGCCATAGGTATCTTCATTTTTTAAAACTCCTAGCACCAATGCATCAAGTAAATTGATCATCATTGTAATTGCCATTTTTTCACCTCATACTGTTTTCATGTCCATATTATACAACGTATAATATTGTTTGTCAATAACTGTTTTAATAAATGCATAAATATTCCTTTATTAATATTTTAACATATTATACAAAATATCTCATAAATTTTGGCGTTTAGTAACAAAAACCCTTTAAAAGGCTTTGCAATTTGTAAGGTTATCCAAACTTTTGAAATGGGAAACATTTCCGCTGAGGTTTTGTCGAATTTAGTCGATTATTAATAAGTAAGTAACAAAACTTACTCATTAGGTATAAAAAATTTATTGAATTGGAGCGAAATACATGAAAAAACAAAAAAGTTTAAAGTCAAAAATGCTTTTACTAATTGGGTTACCTGTCGTAGCCATATTTTGCATCACAATTGCTATTGTATTACAAAACTTAAAACAATCTGTTAAACAATTAACCACAGAGAACCTTGCCTCCAGCTCTAAGACTGCCTCCTTTCAAATTAATGACTTTTTTTTAAAAAACACAGAAGTTGCCAAACAAATGAGTTCAAATTCACAATTTGAAAAACTTTTTTCAGAAGTTGTAGCAGGCGAAAAGATTAACACTGCTGAAAATTTTGCTGAAACAAAAAGGACAATGGAAAATGTTTTTAAAACAGATTCCGACAACTTCCTAAGTATTTGGATGGGCGATGTTGATTCTAGTCAAGTTGCACAGTCAGACGGATACTTGTCAGACTCTAGCTTCGTCATTACAACAAGACCATGGTATAATCAGATTTTGGAATCAGGAGATGTAATTATCACTGAGCCATATGAAGACTCGGTAACCAAAGAGTTGGTTGTTAGTATCATTGCACCAGTATATCAAACTGGTACAAAGACTCTATTGGGTGTTACTGGCGTCGATTTCTATCTTGATAGTGTTTATACTATGATGAGTGGGTTTAAACTTGGTGAGACTG
>JBAQWI010000072.1:0-7175 GCA_049298835.1 Oscillospiraceae bacterium | reverse complement strand
TGTGAATAGAAGTGGAGATTTTCCTGCACCTCTAACCAAATTATGTCTGTAAACCGTTTTGTTTTAATAATTCGTCAGCACTAAATTGCATTTGCAAAAGCACCATTCATTGATGCCATAAAACGTTGTGAACAATTTGTGCAGGTATAACACTCCCATTCAACATCAAATTTTTTGTTGTACAGGCATCATGCGAAAGTGGAGTAGTATAACCCAAATCCTTAGCGGATCTTATGGTTGTATCAAAAAATATTAATGGTAATATGGTATAATGTATAAATAAATAAAAAATAAATCTCAATAATAATAATTATATAGTTAGTTTTTCTTCTAAATTTTAAAAACTAAAAAGTTGTATTAAAAAATAAAAAAACTAACTAAAAATGAAGGGATATTTATATGCAACAAAAAAAATACGGTTTGTTTACTGCTATAACAATGGTTGTCGGTATAGTTGTTGGGTCTGGTATATTTTTTAAAAGTGATAATATTTTAAGATATACCAATGGGAATATTTTTTTAGGGGTTTTAGTTTTTATAATTGCAGCTGTTGGAATTATATTTGGTAGCTTAACAATTAGCGAATTATCATCTAAAACAAACAATGCAGGTGGTTTAATAGCATATGCGGAAGAATTTATTGGTAAAAGAGTGGCTTGTTCAATTGGTTGGTTTCAAACATTTATTTATTATCCTGTTTTAACCGCAGTAGTTTCTTGGGTTGTTGGGATCTATACGTGCATTTTATTCAACCTTGAATCAACACTAGAACTTCAAATATTAATCGGTTCAGCTTATATGGTATTTAGTTATTTAATTAATACTTTATCAGCAAAATTGGGTGGATATTTTCAAAATATAGCTACAATAATAAAAATTATACCACTTATTTTTATCGCAGTGGGAGGGCTTATGTTTGGAGATGTAAGTCATTTTCTATTAACAAACAATCTAGGACAAGTGGCAACATCTGTTGGATGGATAGCAGCACTTGGACCAATAGCCTTTTCATTTGATGGATGGATTATTGCAACGTCAATATCCCATGAAGTTAAAAACTCAAAACGCAATTTACCAGTTGCATATACCGTAGCACCGCTGTTTATTTTAATTGCATATATTTTATATTTTGTTGGTATAAGTATTTATGTTGGTCCTGAAAAAATAATTGAACTTGGAGATGCCCATGTTAACGTAGTAGCTAACAATTTACTTGGTCCTTTTGGTGCTAAAATAGTACTAATATTTGTTGTTATCTCAGTAATGGGAACAGTTAATGGAATAGTTTTAGGTAGTATAAGAATGCCCTATTCATTATCACTTAGAGGTATGTTTTTAAAATCCGTAGAACAAATTAATACTAAATTTGATGTTCCAATTAAATCTTCTTTAGTAGCTTTTGGTTTATGTATATTTTGGATGATATGTCACTATATAACTCAAAAATACAACTTTTTTAATAACTCAGATATTTCTGAAGGATTCGTCGTTATATCTTATGCCATTTATATTGTTTTATATATTAAGGTAATATTAATGCATAAAAAAGGTGAGATTAAAGGCGTTTTTAGAGGGGTAATTAATCCGATTCTAGCTATTTGGGGTTCGTTGATTATTTTATATTCAGGATTTCAAAATTCAACATTTTATTTTTACATTGTTGTTTCTGCAGTAGTTATGGGATTATCAATTTGGTTTATTAGAAGCAAAAAAGTTGATAATTAATAAGCAGATTGGCAATAGTATTAAAAAAATTTTAACAGAATCAGTACCAATAATTGAACACACAATTACGAGCATATGAGCTTTTATAATATTATTATTCTACTTTAAGAATTATTGAATTTCTATATATTTGTTATACAAACTTCTTTCTAATCAGAATTTTACAGCTTTCACCAGGAATACTTTGTTACCTTATTTGTTTGCGATACTTTAGGGTTACAAAAATTTTTAATAACGGTATAAGTTGATATTCCTAGAAGATATCTCTAATTCCACTTGCATTTGCAGTCATTTTTATAATAATTTCTTCTATTTCTAGTTTATATACATTATATGATAATCTAATAGAAAACTATCCCTACAGTTTTTGCATAAATATCTCTGCTTTGCTACTGATTGTATTAATTTAGTGTTTTCCAGTTTAAGGTCTAATAAAACAAAAATAGTACAAGATATTAGATCTTTTTTATCCACTGCACCTGTTTTTGATTTTGACTACTCGTTATGGCATTTTTTGATTTATAGCATTAATGATATAACCACTTTCGCCACCATAAAGCCTACAAACCCAGTAACTAAGTCATTTAGACGCAAAAAAGCATTCCCAAAGGAATGCTTTTTTTGTATCATACTTGACGTACAAATATGGTGCGAGAGAGGGGACTTAAAACCCATGTCATTGCTAACACTAGCACCTCAAACAGAATAATTCAGTTAACCAAACATTTTAAAATGTGTAATTCTTCATAAGTAAGCTTAATATTCTCTATCAATATTATGAAACTCCGAGCCATCACATTCTAAAGGTCTTCCTTAACAGATAGGAACATACACTAATTACGTTATACTAAATGAGTGGTGCTATATCAAGAAACTTAATATTTTTATACTTTTCTTGAGTTCGATTTAGTGTCCACTGATCTTGAAATAATACTACAGTTCTGTGGTACTGATCTTCTACAATAGATGTACTATTCGCATATCCCAGCATATCATTTACAGATTTTTCAGCTATAGCCCATCGTGCTAACGAATACGGTAGTGTTTGTAGTAGTATGTCAACCGAATATTCATTTTTCATTCTATATTCCAACACTTCAAATTGCAATACACCAGCAACACCAATCGTCAGCTTTTCCACACCAATATTTGGTTCTTTGAATACCTGAATAGCCCCTTCTTCTGAAAGTTGCTTTATTCCTTTCATGAACTGCTTTCTTTTGGAGGAATCCTTCATCGTCACATTAGCAAAGTGTTCAGCTGGAAACATAGGAATGCCGTCAAACATAAAGTTGTTTTTACCACCACAAAGAGTATCGCCAATCTTAAAAATACCTGGGTCAAAAACCCCAATAACATCACCAGCATACGCTTCCTCAACGGCAGTTCTTTCTTGTGCTAAAAACTGCTGAGATTGAGCTAAACGAATATTTTTCTTAGCTCTTATATGATTTACTTCCATTCCCTTTTCATATTTTCCTGAACAAATTCTGATAAAGGCAATCCTGTCCCGATGTGCACGGTCCATATTAGCTTGTATTTTAAAAACAAAACCGGAAAAATTGTTATCATAAGGTGTTATAATTCCTTCGCTATGTGTTCTTTTGCTAGGCGAGGGAGCTATATTTAAAAACTCTTCTAAGAAAGGCTGCACACCAAAGTTTGTCATAGCACTTCCAAAAAACAACGGAGTTAGTTCTCCTGCAAGTACTTTATCAATATCAAATTCATCTCCGGCAATATCAAGCAGTTTAATGTCTTCACATAGCTTATTATATAAATGCTCTCCCAAAAGATTTTTGAATTGTTCATCATTAACACTTCCCGCACTAGAGTGTACTATTTTTTGTCCGTGACTCTCGGACGAAAACAGTTCTATTTGTGACAACCTACGATTATATACACCTTTAAAATCCCCTGCAATTCCAATTGGCCAGTTAATTGGGCATGAGCGAATTCCTAGATTATTCTCTATTTCTTCCATCAGATCCAAAGGATCTTTACAGTATCTGTCCAACTTATTTACAAAAGTAAAGATGGGTATTCCCCTCATTCTGCAAACATGGAACAGCTTTTTAGTCTGCTCCTCAACGCCCTTTGCTCCGTCTATTAACATTACTGCACTATCAGCTGCCATCAAAGTCCTGTAAGTGTCCTCACTAAAATCCTGATGTCCGGGGGTATCAAGTATATTGATGCGATATCCCTTGTAATCAAAATTCATTACACTTGAGGTAACAGATATTCCTCTCTGCTTTTCAATCTCCATCCAATCAGAGACCGCATGTTTTTGAGCTTTTCTTCCCTTAACACTTCCTGCAAGCCTTATAGCTCCACCATAGAGCAACAGTTTTTCAGTCAGAGTAGTTTTTCCAGCATCGGGATGGGATATGATTGCAAAAGTTTTCCTTCGGTTCACTTCATTCTTTATATCATTTTCCAATATTGCAACACGCAACTTCCTTTTAAATTTCAACTCATTTAATGCCTACAAACTGCAACCATTAAATAATACTTCTTACCTTTTACCATTTTCTCTATAGTTTCACCAAATTGATAGTACATATCAACACTGCCAAAGCAATTTAAAAGGTCTATAAATTCCTCTTCCTTATACTGATGTACATGAAACGGATCAGAACAGGCTATTCCTCTACCCCTACCAAGTGGAGTGGAAATAATCAGGGCCCCATCTGGTTTCAACAGTCCTTGCAGATTTCGCACAAATTTTGCATCCTCTTTGAGATGCTCAATTGTTTCAAAGCTGATCACTGTATCAAAAAGACCGATTTCATCGTGAAGATAGGGCGACAGTGCATCTTTTACAAGATATTTTGCCTTTGGGTGTGAATAATGAATTTTAGCATAATTGATAGAGATTTCATCAATATCCACTCCTAAAACATTTTCGACTACGGTGCTTTCATTTAAAAGTAAGCCAGTACCATAACCAACTCCACAAGCGATATCAAGTACGCTTCCACATGCAAATTTGGATGCAAACCTATATCTTGCCGTATGCTCTCTTAGCATACCATTCTCCGGTTTCATCAGATTTGGGATAACTCTTTCCCCTGTAAGTATCATTGTATCACCCTTTACATGATTTATCCTTTAAACCAATAACGAAAATTCAGTATAAACACTGATGCTTATTTTGAAAATGACAAGATGAATTTATATATTCAATAGTGCCTATTTAACTATAATTATAGTTTACAATATATTATACCATATGATATTATCAAGTCAATCTTTATGTCTTTGACCTCAAACTTAATATCCTTTGTAATTAAAACATTTTTCATGAGTTTTTTAATAGGCGTCAAGAATGTATATGCAAACTCATAATTAGAATCCACATCAACAAAATAGCATTATAATGAAATGATTGAAATTAGTCTCAAAAAGTGTTATACTACTAACTGTAAACTCAAAAGAATGTCTTTACTATATAAAAATCAATTGTAAAATTGCAATTGGGGAAATAATGTATTGAAGAGCTTATTTTTTATAGGCTCTTTTTTAATGATAAAGAAAGGTAATAATATGATAAAAGTTGATAATTTGTCCTACTCATTTCCGCAAAAGGATCTATATAATAAAATTTCATTTACATTAGAAGATGGTCAACATTGTGCTTTCATAGGAGTAAGTGGCAGTGGAAAAAGCACGCTGATTGATCTAATTATGGATCCAGAAAGATATATGTTCGATGGAAAGTTAGAGATAACCCCTGACTGCAGAATTGGGTATGTAAGTCAGTTCTCTCAACCAGACAAAACAAAAAAAATTACGGTGTTCGAATATATAGGGAGAGAATTTATTAAGCTACAAAATGAATTAACATCAATTTGTACTGAAATGGAAGCGTCTTTGGATATTGATTCCTTATTGGAAAAGTACCAACAATCTTTAGACGCATTTGATGCACTTGGTGGGAATGATTTCGAAAGCAACATTAATAAGAAATTAAATTTAGCAAACCTAATGAAGCATAAATATCTAATGGTATCTGAACTTAGCGGTGGCGAGTTCAAACTTATTCAAGTGATTAAGGAAATGCTAAGTAGCCCGGACTTAATGATTATGGATGAACCGGATGTGTTTTTAGATTTTGAAAACCTTAATTCTCTTAAAAATCTAATTAATACACACAAAGGAACGTTGCTAATTATTACGCACAACAGATATCTATTGAATCATTGTTTTAATAAAATTGTGCACCTTGAAAACATGGAACTCCAAGAATTTGATGGAAGATATATTGATTATAACTTTTCACTACTTGAAAGTAAAATCGAGTTACAGGAACTAGCTAATGCTGATAATGAAGAAATTGAGAGAAATGAGATTTTAATCGATAAACTAAGATTTATCGCAACATACTTGGATGAACCTTCTAAAGGAAAATCTCTAAATGCTAGAGTTAAAATTCAAGAACGATTAGAAACTCGTAAAATTAAAGCACCATTTGTATATATTAAACAACCGAATATCCGTTTAGTTACGGATAATGAAATCGAAGAAACCATTGCTTTAAAAGTGAATAATTACAGTGTTGCCTTTGATGATATTCTCCTAGAAAATATTAACTTTGAAATTAAATCTACTGATAAAGTAGCCCTCATCGGTTCAAATGGTACTGGTAAAACAACTTTACTCCGAGAAATCTTTAAAAATAATCATGATTCTATTGAGATAAATGAAGACATTGAAATGACATACTTATCTCAGCTTCAAGGCGAAATGCTAAATGACTCTAATACAATACTTGAAGAGTTCTTCGATGCTGGATTTAAAACTTATGACGACATTAAATCATATATTTCAAACTATGGTTTTGAGGAAGAAATCATTAATCAAAAGATAGGATCTTTATCTGGTGGAGAAAAGAATATACTTCAACTAGCTAAAGTTTCTGCTAGTAAAGCAAACATGTTGCTTCTTGATGAGCCGACAAGTCATCTAGACACATATTCACAAATTGCACTTGAAAAAGCCATAAAAAACTATAATGGTGCGATTCTTATGATTTCTCATGATTTCTATACTATAGTAAACTGTATGGATTATGTTTTAATGATTGAAGATAAGACTATTAGAAAAATGAGTATGCGAAAATTCAGAAAGATGATTTATGCTAATCATTTTGATAGAGACTATTTAGAAATCGAACAGAATAAAACATCAGTTGAAATGAAAATAGCATTGGCTTTAAAAGATAATGATTTTGCACTTGCAAAGGTTTTATCTGAAGAGTTAAAAGCGCTGATTAAGTTATTTTAAATCGTGTATTCTTAACCACAATAAATTATAATCCCCTTAAATTTAGATTAAATCGTAAAAATCTAAATTTAAAGGGGATTTTTCATATTCTTAAAGAGTTAATGATACTGGGTGTATTCTGCAATAATTATTTTGCCGTCTAGTGTGCAAGGTTAACTAAT
>JBAQWI010000071.1:0-3622 GCA_049298835.1 Oscillospiraceae bacterium | reverse complement strand
GTAGTATGCAACTGAAGCTTGGTGTGTTCAGCAATCATTGTTTTATGAATGAATTGAAGGAGCCGAGTTACTCCATTGGCGTGCTCAATGTTAACCGGTCAATCGTGGCGACATCTCGACAGCGACCACGTGTTTTGGTTAAACTCCAGCGTGAAATGTTTGTAAACAAATCGGGAAGTGAACCGCCGTCTGTGTACACAGTCAATGCTGGTAGCCTCGCCAAACCTCACGCGTTCCAACATCTCATGGCTGACATCGAAGTTCTGCAGCCAGATGTCGTCATAGTGGTGGAAAGCTGGCTTACTAAAACACATGATAGCGAGCTTTTTAAAATTCCGGATTACGTTTTATTCAGAAGGGACAGGTGTCATCAGAAAGAGAACGGACGCTTTCGACGTGGTGGCGGTATTGCAGCATACGTGAAAACGAAATACAATGCAACCATTTTCAAGCCATTAGTGGAACGTATCGATGAAGGTATTCTGGAACTTTTATGGGTGACATTTCAAAAAGAAGCAAACACGTGCTTTATCGGAGGAATATATCATCCACCTAATCCGAGTTATGAAGCGAATATTCTGGTAAACTTTATAGAGGCGGCCATGGAAGAAATTGATAACAGCCATCCTAATTCATTGATCTGCCTAACTGGAGATTTTAATCAGCTTTCGGACTCGTCTATTCAGTCTCTTGGTTTTATTAGAGAAATTACTCCGCCTACTCGAGGAAATAATTGTTTGGATCGGTTTTATATAAACCGGCCTGTTTATGAAAAAATTACTGTACTAAATTCAACCGTTAAAACAGACCACAAAGCATTGTTTGCATATTCAGGTAACATTGTTGTTCCATGCGTCAAAATTAATAAGCAACATACATTTCGACTGTGTCTTCCAAAACTCAATGCAGCTTTTTTATATTATGTAAATAATTTTAACACAAATTACATACATGATTCTGTGTATATTGATGTGCATGCACCTTGCATTCAGCCAGCTTTTGATCGGTTTTATTCTGTTGTTATGGACCTACTTGATCATTTTTATCCTCTCAAGACTGTTACTCTGTCCGACAGGGACCCTCCTTTCATTACACCAAGGATCAAATACATGCTCAGGGTTAAAAATAGATTGATGCGGAAAGGAAGGGTCGAGGAAGCCAATGCCATATCAAAGCGCATACAGTCTGAAATTACTGTCAATAATACCTCCAGCTTTAACAATATAAGTAGTGTTAAAGACTTGTGGTCAAAAGTGCGGTCACTTACTGGTAAAGTCAAGGGTGTATCAAAGTCAGACGATCCACTTATTGATGCAGAGTCCCTGAACACACATTACAGTCGGGTGTCTACAGATTCTGACTACCGACCCCCACTTCTGAAGTCTACTGTGGGTCGCCCTTCTGCTTATGTTACTGAAGTCCAAGTTTTGGGACTTTTGGAAAAGCTCAAACCCACTTCACCGGGTTTGGATGGGGTCCCTGCTTGGTTTCTGAGGATAGCTGCTGGGATTCTTGCAAAGCCAATAAGTATTTTGTTTAATTTATCTTTGAGTTGGTCAGAAGTTCCTAGACAGTGGAAAACAAGTGTCATTACCCCAGTTGCCAAGGTGCGCCGGCCTGAGACTTGCTCAGACTACAGACCTATATCAGTTACTCCTATATTGTCGAGAGTCTTGGAAAAATTAGTTGTCAAAAATTTCATTTACCCGATTTTTACCAGTCCTCGGTTTTCACATCTTTTCATGGACCAGTATGCTTTTCGTCCTACTGGCTCCACTACTTCTGCCCTCATAAGCATGTTGCATATACTGGCAAATCTCCTTCAAAGCTACCCTTATGTGCATCTAATTGCCCTCGATTTTTCCAAGGCTTTTGATACTGTTCGACATTTCACTTTACTGCAAAAGTTTTCAGATATGATGCATGACGATTGTGTATATAACTGGCTTGTTAGGTTTCTTGAGGGACGTGATCACTGTACCAAGTATGATGGGGAAATTTCCAGCAGCAAATTTATTAATGCAAGCATCGTGCAGGGCTCTGGGTTAGGTCCAGCCTCCTATGTTGTTGCTGCCTCTGATCTCCAGCCTCTTTTTAAAGACGATTCACTTAACAAATATGCAGATGATTCTTATTTAATGGTTCCTTCTGTTAACTCTAAATTAATTCCTGAAGAATTGACCCATATATCTAAATGGGCTGCATGCAATAACCTAAATTTGAATACATCTAAAACTAAAGAAATGATTGTTCGCCGACGCAGAACGAAACTTTTGGATATCCCTCCCCCTTTGGCTGGAATAACCCGGGTGGAAACAATGAATGTTCTTGGTGTTACGTTGCAGTGTGATCTCTCCTTCCAAGAGCAGGTTGTTACCCTGGTTAACCAGTGTGCGCAAAACTTATATGCACTTCGCATGCTGCGTTCTCATGGCCTAAATGGGCAACAATTGTGGGATGTAACCAGGGCCACGCTAGTTGCTCGCATTTCATATGCATCTCAAGCTTGGTGGGGGCTTTTGGACTCTGAAGGGAGAAGCCGTCTAGAGGCTGCTTTCAAAAAAGTTGTTAAACAAGGCTTTCTCCCTCCTAATCAAATGTTGTTATCTGATATATGTTATAATGCTGATGCAACTTTATTTTCCTCTGTGTTACATAACCCACATCATGTGCTCCATCATCTGCTTCCACCTGTAAAGGCAACCAAATACAATATGCGACCTCGTGCTCACGATAGAGAAATTTCTGTAGAAATTAATACGCTGTACAGAAAAACATTTTTTATCAAAATGCTAAATTTGGACTCTTATTGATTTATTGTATTTGTATATATATATAATATATAATTGCATGTTAATCTAGTCTAAACGTTTATTTTATATTTTAGTGTTCTGTTTATTATATAGTTTAAATGTATTTTTATTGTAAGCTGCATGCGTTTGACATTGCTTGAATAAAGAATTACTTACTTACTTACTTACTCTATATAATTCTTGTCTTTAATCTAGCTTGATGTTTTTCTTGCATCTTACGTGCATGTTTTTTTTTATTATTTAATCATTTTAACGATGTTCTTTATTTTGTGTTCAGTGGCGATTTCCAGTATGGGGATTTGCGGGTACTTTGTTTTCTTTGTATGCAGTTATAATGTTTGAGTATGTTGGGCCTTGAGCATGACCAGTGGTCAGTGATAAACGAGGGCGTTTTAAGCTAACAGGGCGGACATATGGTCCAAGGCAAGAGTTAGTAGCAAGGACACGAGATGGCCGCGCATGCGCAGTGGGAATGCCACGCAGCAGAAGCGACGCAATACTAGAGTTACGCAGTCAGGGTTCGACGCAGTCACTATATGGCGTGATAGCCACGCGTGCGCATTAACAAGATGGCGTGAGGCGCCGCGGGCACCGGAGCGGCGTAATCGAGGGTCGGCCGAGGGCAGAGGATGCCCTGGGACACAATCGAACCATTGTGAGGTCCTGGGCACCTAGGCTGCTGGTGAAACAATCGCTCGGGCGTGTGAGCCTGAGGAAGGGCCTATATAAGGTTGGGCCGTGGGCTCAGAGGGCAGCTGGAGACTGGATCTGGAAGTGGCAAGTTGAGGTCCTGGCCGGACTCAGGGCGA
>JBAQWI010000070.1:0-2340 GCA_049298835.1 Oscillospiraceae bacterium | reverse complement strand
GTAATGATGTCATACGAATCTAGAACGGTTCCCATCCATCCATGTTCCCAACCTACACCTTCATTGTTTGGGTCACCCCATTCTGAGTTAATGCCAATTAAAATATATTTAGTAAATTCATTAAATTTTATTGTCTTAACTTTTTTGGCTGCGTTCTTGCAATATGAGCACACATTTTCATAATTGCCAGTAGTATTAATGTGTCTTATGAGAGCGGCATCATCTACACAATTTGGACATACAAAGGAATCTTTAGAATAAAAACCTTGTGCTTGTTCTTTCATCATCCATGCTTTTACTCCCCCCATCTTCAAGCCTCCTAAATAATTTTTTATCATACATTTAACCTCAACTTATTGCTTCGCAAAATAGGTACAAAAGCAAATAATTGCTTTTAATTTGCACATCAATAACTAATCAGCAAGTAGACTTTTTCCATACGGCAAGTCATTGCTAAACCTCCCCAAGCCTAGCGGCTTTGCCCCAAGGGGGCGGCTATTGCGGAAAAATACCTGGTAGGGCAGTGTAGTGCGGATATCAATACTAATTACCAGCGCATAAGCGCTTCCGCAAGCGGGGCGGAATGAATCTATTTAAGTTTTTAAGCGGTACTTTTCTATGGGTTAATTAATAAAGGCGGTACTATTTAATGGATTGATACATAAAAGCGGTACTTTTTTATGGGTTACAAATTCCTACTGACCTCAAATTACACATCAACTCTAATCTGATAACAGTTGTTCTGACTACCATACAGTGAGGTAATGAGCGTCAATGTGAACAGTTTTAACTATATATCATAATGCTATGATTTATATTAACAATATTCTGAATTATGTGATCATTAGCTCTGTTGAATACAATGATTACATGTTGCGCAAAAAACATTAAATTGTTGCACATATTTTCATAAATATATGATTACATTGAATATATAGCTTGATATAATATTTTATCATGGTACAATTACTCATAATTAAAGAATAAGTATTTTCTTTGATTTTTAAATGTCTTATATGATATATGATATAGTATATACATTATATTAAGGAATAATAGTTTATGGCAAAAATAAAAG
Source organism: Oscillospiraceae bacterium (assembly GCA_049298835.1). GTDB lineage: Bacteria > Bacillota > Clostridia > Oscillospirales > Ruminococcaceae > Paludihabitans. The sequence continues at coordinate 1,262 of JBAQWI010000070.1, read as the reverse complement.
TAAATGAAGAAAATGAATATTTAGTAAAACATTTTGTTGAAAGTCAGTTGGCTAAAAGTCCTTTAATGAAAGGAAAAGATTTGCCATCTGGTTATTACACTGGATCAAACGAAGATGGAAGTAAGCGTTTTGTTTGTGAAATTCAAAATATCTATATTGATAATTTAAATAAAGTTAATTTCTCAAATGATCAGTATGAAGCTGACTTAAATATAACGATGAGTGTAACTGACAAAAATTCTGGTGATGTTGTGCGAAATTTTGATTTAACAATACACGTTAAAGAAGAAGTTGAAGAAGGTAAATTTAAATCAACTCTTGTTTACGATCATCAGTTTGACGAGATATTAAATTTCAATATTAAAAATCAAAATTTACATGATTCTAAATTTCTAAAATGTCTTGAAGATAAAAGACTTGTTCAATCATTCAATGAAGCAAAAGATGAACATTTGAACTCTGCTAAATCTACATCAGTATTATCACGTTAACTTATATATTAGATGATATAACATATCTCTCAATGAAGACATCATGGCAACTAAAAAAATCACATTAAATGGCAACTTATCTCAAATTTCACTGGCTGCGAAAGAGTACATCGGGCGCCGTGAACGCATCACTCATCCAGCGGGCGAATTTGACAGCGCCAAACGTTTTTATCTATCTGAACCCGTTGCTAAAAGTGTAAGAACACCATCACGTGTCTGGCCAAATAGTCAAATGGTGCATGGCCGCACGCTTGCACATGTTTCACACGTTTATAAAGTTGACGCAAAAGATGTGCGCAAAGTGGCAAATTATGCTGATAAAAATAATATTGATTATATAGAAATGGATAACACTTTAGCTCACCAAATTTTGACTAAAAATCAGTCAATTATTGCGTTTGAAAAAGCACAAAAAGAGATTGAAAAATACAATCAAAAAAGTGCTTTAAAAATTGCTGTTGTTCCAGCTGTAGAAGGCAAGATGTATTCAAACAATGCTATTAATAATCAAAATAAAATTGATTGGAAAACGCAAGGCACGAGTGCTGATAATCAAACAAAAGATGACATTAAACTTGATGCTGAGTTAGAAACTAAATTTAAAATTTCTGAAAATGATTTGTTAACAAAGGAATCTAATAAAAATATAGCTGAAAACTATAAAGAAGGCTTAAGTGATGCTAAAGATAAAACATTTATCGAAATTATTGGCAAAAATAAATATGCTGAAAATTGGTCAAAAAGTTTTAAAACATCTATCGCATTTCATGC
>JBAQWI010000069.1:0-1701 GCA_049298835.1 Oscillospiraceae bacterium | reverse complement strand
TTCCACTTTGCTATAAATATTAGTATTTGCAAACTCATTCTTCATATCAAGATTAAGCGTTCCGTCATAAACGCTACCCATCTTCCATTCTTCCATACCAACGAATTGATGACATGGGTAGATGTCACCATCTGGTGTCACCGCAACATACTCATTGCCACAGCCACAACCTCTTAAGCGCTTAATGGCGCATGGTCCTTGGTCTAAATCTAACATGAAATGAAAGAAGTTAAACCCCGTTCCATTTTGTTTTGTGTCAATGATATGTTTTGCAAGAATTTCGTATTCCTCAAACACACGAGGCAAATCGGCTTCAATGATCGCATAGGATGCATTTTTATCTGCAACAACTGGCTCAACTGAAATTTGATCAAATCCCTCTTGATTTAGACTGATAACATCTTTTGCAAAATCTAGATTGTATTTGGTAAACGTTCCACGAACATAATATTGATCTTTATCACGTTTTTCTACTAAGTCCTTAAACTTTGGCATGATAATATCATAGCTACCCTTACCGTTTATTGCAGGACGCATATTATCGTTTATTTCTTTTCTACCATCAATGGAAAGCACTACATTTGACATTTCTTTATTGATAAAATCAATATTTTCATCGTCTAGTAAAACTCCATTTGTAGTAATTGTAAAGCGAAAGTTCTTATTATATTCTTTTTCTTTGCTTCTTGCATATTCTACAACAGCCTTGACTACAGGCATATTCATTAGTGGCTCACCGCCAAAGAAATCAAGTTCAATGTTTCGTCTGCCTTTAGAATGTTCGAGTAAGAAATCAATTGCTTTCTTGCCAGTTGCCTCATCAAGCAGCTTTCTGCCTACGCCAAAGTCACCTGTAGACGCAAAACAATATTTACATCTTAGATTGCAATCATGCGCAACATGAAGACACATTGCCTTTATCGGTGCTGATACCATCATATCGGCAAACTGCTCATAATCATCTGATGAAAATAACACATCCTCATCATTCAGCTGTAGAATTTCGGAATAGGCATCAGAAATTTCCTCTGTTGTATATTTAGTAAGAAGATTGCTTTTAATCTCCTCCGAAAGTTCTTTAGCTAGTGGAATCTCGATTAAATCAAGCAAGTCATATGTAACATCATCAACAATGTGAATTCCACCACTATTGACGTCAATTACTATATTAAATCCATTTAATTTATATTTATGTATCATTTTTTTGAGCAGGCTATATCCATATTTGGAAAGCCCAGACCTCCTTCATAGTTTAGCAATATTGTCCTTAACATAAAATAAAGGGACATTTTACTGTCCCTTTACTATTTATTCTGTGACAATAACCTCTGACAGAAAAATCTGACAGAATATTATTTCTCGCAGTTTTGGTTAGCAACAGTACAAGAAGTCTTACAAGCTGATTGGCATGAAGCTTGGCATTCGCCACAGCCACCCTTTGCAGCAGACTTTTTAAGATTAGCTTTATTTAATGTCTTAATGTGTTTCATTTTCATTCTCCTTTGAAATATTATAGATATATACTATCATATCTGTAACTAAAAATCAATATTTTATACGCTTAGTCTTTTTATTTACTCCAGTAATCGAACCGATAATGGAGAAAATCATAACAAGTATTAGCTTTAAAAAAGTTAAACCTGTAGGTGCAAATCCGTTATAGATGACATTAAAAACAATTAGTATGATGACCAACATGCC